>NZ_JBXWKZ010000004.1:29718-106713 GCF_058191515.1 Staphylococcus sp. CoH_129_LAB_1
AACAGAAGAAACGGATGAAGCAAGTGACGAAACGAACAGCCGAGAAGAACCTACAACAAAAGAAACGGATGAAGCGAGCGACGAAACGAACAGCCGAGAAGAACCTACAACAGAAGAAACGGATGAAGCAAGTGACGAAACGAACAGCCGAGAAGAACCTACAACAAAAGAAACGGATGAAGCGAGTGACGAAACGAACAGCCCAGAAGAACCATCAAAAGAAAAAGTTAATGGTAAGAAACAACAAAATAATGAAATAGGAAATATTAATAAAAAAAATACTTCATCTTTTAAAGAGAAAAAAGATGATAATAAATATAAAACATTGCAAAAAAATAAAAATTATCGAAATGATCATTCAACAACTAAGTCTAATAAAAACAATCAGGATTCAACTGTTTTTAATCAAAAAGAACGTCAAAATGTAACTTCTAAATCAACGCAACCAAAGCAAAATCAGAAGATACTTCCATATAAAGAGAATACTTCATCCAATGTTTACTCGAAAAATGCTAATCAAATGAATAATTCTCAAAATAGTTTTTCGAAAACAATGATTAATCAATTTTTTTCACGACACCAATTTGAAAAAAATCAAAACAATTTTGAAATAGCCCATTCAAAAGAAAATAATCTATATTCCCGAAATGATAGAAAACAAGAATACACTTATTCAAATGTATATCAAATAGAGTCCAGATTTTCAGAAAATATCTTAAATAGATTTAATCAATATGCAAAAGGTGCTTACAAGTATAATCCTTATATTATTAATAAGGTTAGTCATTTAGATGATAATGGTGAAAAGATAACGAATAAAGATTTTCATCATTTAATTAAAAAACAAAAATTTGATAATCAAAATCTAAATACACTACAAGAGAATTCTCAATACTTTAGATTTCAATATTTTAATCCACTTAATGCTAAAGAATATTATAAAAATTTAGATGAGCAAGTTTTATCATTAATTACAGGTGAAATTGGCGCCATGCCGGATTTAAAGAAGCCAAAAACAAATCATAATAATGAAATTGAGGAAGAACAACATAAAGAAGTCATTACTTCTTCTAGTAAAAAAACAGAATCAAAATCATATACAAAAACTTTGAGTATGATTTTGATTCCTACTTTAGTTTTAATATTTTTTACTATATTAATAATTTATGTATATCAATATTTAAAAACGAAAAAAAATTAAAAGGGAATGGGAAAAAATTCATTTTGATTCGTCATCCCACACCGGCTTCGAACCCCAACTTTCGTTGGACGTAGACTTTTTTTAAAAAAGTCATTATGTTGGGGCCCCGAACCCCAACTTTCGTTGGATGTAGACTTTTTTTGAAAGGCTTTATGTTGGGGCTCCGAACCTCAACTTTCGTTGGATGTAGACTTTTTTTGAAAGGCTTTATGCTTGGGAACCACTAGTATTGATGAAAAGATTGATACAAATACATTTAAAACTCAGTCATCGACTGTCGACATAAAAAACGCTTGAAACAATCCATTATGTTCCAAGCGTTTTTTTTAATTAAGATAAAAATAAACTAATTAAAAAAGTGAATAATAAAATGGGCTTGTTGTTTTAAATGATTTAATGTATCGCCAAGGAAAAATTGCATTATTACAACGAAACCATTTTGAAGCATATGAATAAGTATTGGAACAGAAATTCTCTTTGTTAATGTATAGGCTAATGAAAGAATCATTCCCATGCCAAAATAAATAAGAATAAATTTAATATCATTATGGGCTAAAGCAAAGAGTAAAGAACTTATAATAGAAGCAATCAAAAAAGCAATGATTCTATTTCCTTTAATTCGATCATAAAGTTCACCAAAGAACACTTTTCTAAATACATATTCTTCTAAAATAGGGCCTACAAACGAGATTAAAATAATAAAAATAGGGAGCTGTTTTGTTACAGCCATTATTCGTTGCGTATTTGGACTTTGCTGAGGGTGTCCAAAAATCCAAATATTAATTATTCCAGCAATAACTTGATACAACATAACTATGAAAAAGCCAAGTATAGCCCATGGAATAATATAACGCTTCGGTTCTTTATGTCCTTGTTCTAAGTTTGTAGGATTCTTAATGTTGAAATGAAGAGAGATAATTAAAATTGCTGCAATTATAAATAAGATAACTTGAGTATATACACCAGCTCTAGCTAAAGCCATACCTGATAAACGACTAAATATAGGCGTTTGTGCTAGAACTAAGGGTAAAAATTGTGCTAAAGCATATATAATTAATGTTAGTATTGCCACCCAAATTCTTGCCATTTGAAACCTCCAGATTAAATATCAATAATCATTATTTTATCGTAAAAAACTCAGATGTAAAAGTAAGAGAAGTTTTTTACTTGAAATATTGACCAAATTTGATTATTATAAAAATTAGATTAGCACTCATTATATTAAAGTGCTAAATAGACCCTGCTAAGGAGGAACAATCATGCTTAAACCATTAGGAAATCGTGTGATTATCGAAAGAAAAGAACAAGAACAAACAACTAAAAGTGGAATCGTTTTAACTGATAGCGCAAAAGAAAAATCTAACGAAGGTGTTGTAGTTGCAGTAGGCAACGGACGTCTTCTTGATAATGGTGAGACAGTTGCTCCCGAAGTAAAAGAAGGTGATTCAGTAGTATTTCAAGAATATGCTGGATCAGAGATTAAACGTGGAGAAGAAACCTATTTAATTTTAAATGTAGAAGATATATTAGCAATTATAGAAAAGTAAAAATAACAATATAAAAATTGTCAAAAAAACATGATTTATATTATTGGAGGTTGTATAAATGGCTAAAGATCTTAAATTTTCAGAAGATGCACGACAAGCAATGTTACGTGGTGTGGATAAATTAGCAAACGCTGTTAAAGTAACAATTGGTCCTAAAGGTCGAAATGTTGTATTAGATAAAGAATATGTTGCACCTTTAATTACAAATGATGGTGTAACAATTGCTAAAGAAATTGAATTAGAAGACCCATATGAAAATATGGGCGCAAAATTAGTTCAAGAAGTTGCAAATAAAACAAATGAAATTGCTGGTGATGGTACTACAACTGCTACAGTATTGGCACAAGCAATGATTCAAGAAGGTTTAAAAAATGTAACAAGTGGTGCAAATCCAGTTGGTTTACGTGAAGGTATTGATAAAGCAGTAAGAGTAGCAGTTGAAGCATTACATGATATTTCTCAAAAAGTTGAAAATAAAAATGAAATCGCACAGGTAGGCGCAATTTCTGCTGCGGATGAAGAAATTGGTAAATATATTTCTGAAGCAATGGACAAAGTAGGTAATGACGGTGTTATTACAATTGAAGAATCTAATGGACTTGATACGGAATTAGAAGTTGTAGAAGGTATGCAATTTGATAGAGGGTATCAATCTCCATATATGGTAACAGATTCTGATAAAATGATTGCTGAATTAGAAAGACCATATATTTTAGTTACAGATAAGAAAATTTCATCATTCCAAGATATACTACCTTTATTAGAACAAGTTGTTCAATCAAGTCGACCAATTTTAATCGTGGCAGATGAAGTTGAAGGGGATGCATTAACTAATATTGTATTAAATCGAATGAGAGGTACTTTTACTGCTGTAGCTGTTAAAGCGCCTGGATTTGGTGATCGTCGTAAAGCAATGTTAGAAGATTTAGCAATCTTGACAGGTGCCACAGTGATTACTGACGATTTAGGCTTAGAGTTAAAAGATGCTTCTATCGATATGTTAGGTACTGCAAATAAAGTAGAAGTAACAAAAGATAATACAACTGTTGTAGATGGTGATGGAGACGATAACAGTATTGATGCACGTGTAAGTCAAATTAAATCACAAATAGAAGAAACAGATTCGGACTTTGATAGAGAAAAATTACAAGAACGTCTTGCTAAATTAGCTGGTGGCGTAGCAGTCATTAAAGTTGGTGCTGCCTCTGAAACTGAATTAAAAGAACGCAAATTACGTATTGAAGATGCATTAAATTCTACACGTGCTGCAGTTGAAGAAGGTATTGTCGCAGGTGGCGGTACAGCATTAGTTAATATATATAATAAAGTAGAAGAAATAGAAGCAGAAGGTGATGTTGCGACAGGTGTTAATATAGTTCTTAAAGCTTTATCTGCACCGGTGCGTCAAATTGCTGAAAATGCTGGATTAGAAGGATCAGTCATTGTTGAAAGACTTAAACATGCTGACGCTGGTATTGGATTCAATGCTGCTACAAATGATTGGGTAAATATGCTTGAAGAAGGCATAGTCGATCCTACTAAAGTAACACGTTCAGCTTTACAACATGCTGCAAGTGTTGCTGCAATGTTCTTAACTACTGAAGCGGTAGTTGCAAATATTCCAGAACCAGAAAGCAACGATAATGCTGCAATGGGTGGCATGCCAGGAATGATGTAAAAAGACCATTAAACAATGTAAAATCAATGTTTACGATATCCAATGGTCATAATTTGGTCATAGAAAATTTAAAAATATAATAAAATACCGATAGATTCATTCAAACCTATCGGACATTAAAATAATTCTTTATTGACGTTTTCCATGAGTTTCAAAACTTTTGGAAAACGTCTTTTTTTGTATAAGTTCTTAAAAGTTCAATATGGCTTTGAATAAACATTACTTGTTTTAATGACACGCTGTACAATTAATTATATTAATAAACATAAATAGATAGGTGGACAAGGAATCATAGTCAAGATATAGACAATCATATTATCAACGACATTTATGAAGACAGTTCACTTTGTGATATATTTTTGGAGGTTAAAGATAAATTTAATTATATTTTAAAACTGAGTCAGCACATGATTGATAAATTTATTGACAAGTTTATCACGCCACATGTTGTGTTTGACTGATTGAACCAAAACCTATAATAAAATTTCGTAAAATAATCGAGCTTTTTAGTTATATAGAGTGTTAAAATACAAGAAAAATAAAGAGAAATTGTAATGTCAAAAAAATATGAAGAAATATTAGGATGGATCGCAACCACTTTATCTATAATGATGGTATTCAATCATTTATTCACATAGATGATGCAGTAGAAATAGCGATTCAAGCTTTAAACTTTGACTCAGGTGTTTATAATATCGTTGATGATGATCCCGTTGAAGGTGATGAATTTGCTGAATGGTATGCAAATTTATTAAATGTTAATCCTAATATAAATATTGAATCTGCACCTTCTTTCGAACGTGGTGCAAGTAATAAAAAATTCAAAGAACAAGGTGGAACATTGATTTATACTACATGGAAGGATGGAATGAATCCTATTAAGTAGTTTAAAGTCATGTTAAATAAGTAATAATTCTTTATATTAGGAAGAGTAAGACAGAATTCACTTTGAATTGGTCGTCACATCTTGGATTCGAATTCCCAACTTATGTTGAACAGAGATTTTTTTGTTCTTACTAGCATTGAAAAAAGCTTGGTACAAGTGTATTATCAACTCAATCATCGATGGCTAACGTTTAAAAATGTCTAAGACAATTCATTATGTCTTAGGCTATTTTTTATTGATAATTATTTACTAAAATAAACATATGATTATAACGTTTATTAAACAACTAATATATATAAATTAATAAAAATTGAAGTATAATGTAATTAAATGAAGTATTTCGATAATACATTTTAAAGGAGGATCATCAATGAGAATTAACATTCTACAGCACACACCTAATGAGGGTCCTGGAGTAATTAGAGATTGGGCTATTGAGCATCATCATGAACTTTTTACTTACCATCCTTATTTTAATGGTGGCATACTACCTAGTGACGAAGAAACAGATTTACTTGTTATTTTAGGTGGACCAATGAGTCCGAATGATGGTGATAAATGGATTCTTGAAGAAAGAGAATTAATTAGAAATTTAATGCAACAAAATAAACCAATATTTGGTGCATGCTTTGGTGCTCAACAAATTACAAAAGCACTTGGATATACAGTCACTAAATCTCCTGTGAAAGAAGTGGGGTGGGGAAAGGTATATCTCGAGTCATCTATCATTCCTGATATTCCAAAAGAACTGATAGCGTTACATTGGCATGAAGAAACATTTTATATTCCTGAAAATGCTCAATTATTATTTTCAAGTCAATATTTAAAAAATCAAGGATTTATTTTAAATGAAAATATTATAGGCTTACAATTTCATTTTGAGCCAGCATCTAATGATATAAAAGAAATCGTTATAAATGATGCCTCATATGTGGTTGACTCTGTGTTAAAGCAAACACCTGCACAAATTATTAATCAAGAAGTACCAATAGAAAATAAAAAAGTGATGTTTAAAATGTTGGATTTTATTACAAGTCACTAAAAAATAGCGAGAGACATAGTCGAAATGTTTCTCGCTATTTTACTAATTAATTATTTTAAGTCATCAATTGCTTTAGCAATTGAATCAAAAACATGTGGAATATCATTTTTTTCAACGCAACTAAAAGCAATACGAATATCTGTATCATTAAGTGCAATAATACCGATTGAATAGTTATCAATTAAATGAACACGAAGTTCTTCAGGATTAACCCCTATTACTTTAAGTGCCATAAAATATCCAGAATTGAAATCATATGCTTGCCAATATTGTTTATATTTTTTATCGTAAACTACTTCTTTTGTTACTTCATAACGCTCTTGTAATGTTTTTACATTATCTTGAATTTCTTTATCAAATTGTTCATGATTCTCAAGTACATATTTAATTGCACTTTGAGAAGGCATTGCTCCACTTGAGATATTACTTCTAATTAATCCTTTTACTTTAGCCTCTAATACGTCTTTAGCTGTTTGATTACTTAAACCAAATGTGAGGAAGCCAACACGTAACCCCCATGCAAAAAATTCTTTTGTTGCACCGTCAAGGCGTATTGGTAAAATATTTTTTGAATCTAATTGAGTTATAGCAGTGAAAATAGATTGTGAATAGACATCTTCGTAAAATAAACCATAGTATGCATCATCGACAACTGTAATTACTTTAGTGCCTTTTTCTGATAGGCGTTTAATTGCTGAGACAATGGTATGAACTTCATCAGTATTAGGTGTATAGCCTGTTGGATTATTAGGATAATTTAAGATAATAATTGCTTTATCTTGTTTGAAGTTATCTAAAGTAGATACAAGAGAGTTCGTTGTATAATGTCCATCTTGATCAAAAATAGTATAAGTTTCAATATTTGCATTGTGTCTTGTATTAAAAATAAGTTTATAGTTACCCCAATTATGTGTTGGTAATAAAATTGTATCTTCAGCATTGACAAATAAATCAGCAACTAAAGATAAACCATGTGTTAATGCATTCGTCACAATTGGACGGCTTATAGATGAAGCTGTTAAATCAGGATTTTCTTTTAACATTTTTTGTTGCCATACATCTCTTAAAGATTCAATCCCTTGTGGTGGAGCATATGGGAAAATTTCATCAGGAGAAAGATGATTATAGACATCAAATAACGTGTCTGCATACATTTTTCCTTTGTCATTAGTTGCCATACCAATTGTTGCATTGTATTTTGTTGCTTTAGCTTCTGCAGATTGAGACAAAATACCTTTTGGATAGAACATAGATTGACCTAAATCTGATAACATACTTAATATTGCAGGACTTTCGTCGACTAATTGATCATTTAACTTTTGTGCTAAAGGGTTCATATTCATAACCTCGCTTTAAATTGTTATTCACATTATATATTATCTTGAATTTAAAAAAATATAAAGTTTTCTAATAGAAAATAGATAAAAAAAGAATATCATCCAAAATAAGAACATACGTTCTGTTTATATGTTAAAATATATTTAGGTCATCATGAGATATGACACTTTACTTTGTGGAGGTGTAGTGTAATGTCGTGGTTATTAGAAGGTTTAGTTACACTGATAACAGGGAGTATTCTTGTTATATTTAGAGTATGGTTAGAAACAAAGTGGAAAAATAAATAAGATGACCTTACACAAAAAATCCCTAACTTGTTGTGGCGAGTTAGGGGTGTGCCGTTTAATTTATGGATACACATGTATTTTAACATAAGATATATACAATTCAATTTTAATCAAATTAATGATTAATACATAGAAAATAATAAATTTGATATAATTACAATAACGAGGTGACTAAAAAATGATGAAACACCTAACAAAAATTTTTGTAGGTTTAGCTATTGTTTTGTTTGTCATTGGATATTATCTACAAGCTACAGGACACGAAAGTCAAGGTATAAAGTTATTATTAGCTGCCATTATGTTTATGATATGTGCATTTATTAATCGTAGCAATGACAGACGTAAAAATAAAAAGTAATCCATAAAAAACTATGATGCCATTACCAATTTAATGTCGTATCATAGTTTTTTTGTTTAACTGTATTTGTAATATATATACAATTTTTACCACATGAGTACATATTCAATCTTATTTTTATTGTTATTCTTTACAAACCTGTATATACTGTGTATATTAATTATATACAGTTTTTAAGGGGGACATCAATGAAAGTTATTTTGAAAAATACCAGTGAACAGCCCATTTATGAACAAATAAAGCAACAAATTAAAGAAAATATATTAAAAGGTTATGTTGAAGCTGGTAGTCACTTACCATCTATGAGAGAACTAGCTAAGGATTTACAAGTAAGTTTAATTACAACAAAGCGTGCCTATGAAGATTTAGAAAAAGAAGGGTTTGTCACAACAATAAGAGGTAAAGGAACATTTGTAAAAGAACAAGATAGTTCAATTCTAAAAGAAAAACAATTTTTTGTAATTGAAAATCTTGCACGTTCAATGGTAAAAGAAGCCAAAACAATTGGTATGCCTCTAAAAGAATTGAATGAAGTGTTAGCTTTAATTTACGAGGAGGAAGATGAATGAAAGCGATAGAAGTTGAACATGTAAGTTATAACACTAAAACTTTCCAAATTGAAAATCTTTCATTTACTATTCCTCAAGGATTTGTTACAGGCTTTATTGGGAGTAATGGTGCAGGAAAGACAACAATGATTCGATTAATAATGGACTTACTTGAACCTAATACTGGAGAAATTAAAATTTTAGGACGACAAATGAATGAATCAGCAAAATGGATAAAAAATAAAATTGGCTTTGTATACTCAGAGATATATTTTAACCAACAATGGAATATAAAAAAACTAGAAAATATTATTTCTCCTTTTTATTCTAGGTGGGATAGTCATATATTTCATCAATATTTAAAGCAATTCAATATACCAAGTCATCTTAAAATTAAACATTTCTCTAGTGGAATGAAAATGAAGTTATCTTTAGCAATTGCTTTAAGTCACCATGCCGAGTTATTTATATTGGATGAACCAACAGCAGGTTTAGACCCCATTGTAAGAAATGAAGTCCTAGAAATACTTCAACAAGAATTAATAGATGAAAATAAAACTGTTTTTATTTCTACCCATATTATTTCTGACTTAGAAAAAATAGCTGACTATCTTGTATATATAAAAACAGGTAATCTTGTACTTGAAGGTTATTGTGATGATATAAAAGAGGATTATTTTATTATAAAAGGCGATACTAAGGATTTAGATGATGAATTAAATCAACTCCTTTTATATAAAGAAGAAAAACATACAGGTTATGTTGGTTTTACAAAGCAAGGCCAAGTATTTAAGGAACTATTTGGAAATCAAGTAGAAATAAAGCATCCAACAATTGAAGAACTAATGATTTATCTTGAGAAAATTAAAGAAACCAATGACGTTCAAACTCAAAATAGAAATGGGTTGATGGCATGAAGCAACTTTTAATAAGAAATTTTAAGTTAAGGTATTGGACACTTATCATTTATTTAGTGCTTATTGTTATTAATCCTATTTATACACTATTTTTTTCAAAAACAAGTTATGGCTTTGCTTTTTATATACCACTTGCCATTACATTAATGATTATAAGCATCTTAGATTCAGGTCAATTATTTAGAGTACATAGAAGGTTAGGTGGAAAAGAAGCTTATCTTTTCTATGAAAGTTTGCCAATAACTAAGAAAGAATTGCTTAATGCGAATTATTTAACATGTATAATATTAACGGTTTTAGGAACATTGATTATTGGATTATATAATTTTCAATCAACAAATATTCAGGTAAACGAGTTGCGTTATTCAACAGCACTTTCATTTTTGAGTGTAAATTTATTTAGTATTCCTATTGCCTTTAGTAAAAGTACAGAAAGAAAAAGAGAATATATTTCATACACTGTTTATATCATTTTAATGATGCTGGTTATACCGATGGCAATTGCATTTATCTTTTTAGCTATTAATTTATTTATCTTTCATAATGCACTTGATTTAAATATATTTAATAAATATTTAAGTATTGGATTGGTTATTATAAGTGTGATTTGGCTAGTTATAAATTATTTTATTCAATTAGCACGCATTAATCGTAGTTAGAATAAGGAGGGCTTTTATGAAATTAGAAAATATTACTAAAACGTATGGTAATAATAATGTATTAGACCATATAGATTTTGATTTTGGAGATAGCAAAATTGTAGGACTCATTGGTAAAAACGGTGTGGGTAAAACTACACTAATGAAAGTTATGAATGGAAATATTATTAATTACAAAGGTAAAGTTAATTTAAAAGATAATGAAAATATTGGCTATCTCATTGAACATCCAAAACTTTATGATAATAAAACGGGTCTTTATAATTTAAGACTCTTTGCTCAAGTGCTCGGTCAAGGATTTGATAAAGCATATTCAGATAAAATTATTGATGCTTTTGGCATGCGTCCTTATATTAAGAAAAAAGTTAAAAAGTATTCAATGGGTATGAAACAAAAGTTAGCGATTGCCGTCTCATTAATGAATAAACCAAAATATCTTATTTTGGATGAACCTACAAATGGCATGGATCCAGATGGTTCAATTGATGTTTTAGAAACTATCCAATCTTTGGTAAATGAATTAGATATGAAAATTCTTATCTCAAGTCATAAATTAGAAGATATTGAATTAATTTGTGATAGAGCTGTCTTTTTAAGAGATGGAAATTTCGTTCAAGATGTCAATATGAAAGATGGTAGTACAGAAGAAAGTACTTCTATTACATTGGGCAATGATGATTTTGATCATGCGTTGAATTATTTAAAAGAACATTTTAATGTTATTCATTCTTATAAACAAAATGGAGTAATTCTTATTAAAGCTCAACGAGATTATCAAGCATTGCTTAAATCGCTTGCACATATTAATGTGTATCCTAAATATATTGAAACACGTAAAAGTTCCCTTCGAGATACGTACTTTAATATTAATCAAAGAGGTGACCATTAAATGAAAAGTTTACAATTAGTTAAATATGATATTTTAAGTTTCTTTAAAAGTTATTTAACATACATCGCGCTTATATGTATCTGGGGTATCATAATAGCGATGACTGTGTTATTAGCCAAAAATAATGATAAAGTCGATTATTCTATGATATTACCAATGGCAAATTGGATGTTTCTATTCTTTGGTTTACTTGTTGTTATTAAAACAATTACACGTGATTACTCTCAAGGAACGATTCAACTTTATATGAATAAAGTGAAAAATAGAGTAGGTTATGTGATAGCAAAAACAATTTCAATTATTATCTTTTCGTTCATATTTACACTGATTACGTATATTACCCTTGTAGTTATTCAAGCTTTGACAGATGGTAAAAATTTAAATGGAGATAAATTCTTAACGAATATTTGGTTCTATCTTATCTTTTTACTATTTTTTGGGCTATTATTGTTCTTAATTACTTTAATTGTTCAAAAACCAGCAGTGATTTTTACTTTAGGTATTTTTTTAGTATTTATCGTACCATTTTTACAGCCATTTTTAGGTTTAATTCCTGAATGGGGAGATAATATTCAAAAATCACTTAAATATATACCTTTTAGTTACTTAACAGAAAAATCATCATCAGATACTATTAAATTTACGAATTGGCAATGGTTCATCTCTATTGCATCTATCGTTATCTTATTTATTGCTAATGTACTTTATAGTGCTAAACGAGACATTTAATTTAATAAATTTTTTAATTAAACTGGCGACAATATATTTAATTTTTGTTGCCAGTTTTTATATGCATTGTAAGAGGATTTAATAATTTTTGTGAAGATAATCTTAGTTATGATATATTTAAAAAAACAAGTACATAAGTGGTGATCCTATTGCATATTAAAAATAGATGGGTTATCTCATTTTTATTTATTGTCATTTCTTTTTTAGTTGTCCTAGGATTGACAATTTATAACAATGAAAAAACGGTTGATTTAAGTGACGTAGAAATAAATCATTTGAAGCTTAATGAAACATTTGATAACTCAGAATATAGTTTAAATAAGCATGTGAAAATAGATAGATATGTTTTTTATAATCATAAGAAACACACAAATTTAACCATAAAAGTGAAGGAAAAGCATCATAAAGTTAAAGGAATTATATTAGTTAAAGATACTTCTGTTAATACAAATTTTGGTGTTCATATAGGAGACCAAATTGATGTAGTTATAGATAATCTAGGAGATAATTATGATAAAGATAAGATAGGTAAAGGTTATGATGCTTTAGTATATCTTGATAAAGAGCATCACATGAAATTATCAATTTTATATAAAGATAATATCGTTAAGCGAATTGAAATCTTTAGTCGTTGATAGCTAATAAAATTAAATTTATATGTTAAGAAAGTATGTGAAATAGAAATGGACAAAATTACTTTTTTGAATGAACTAGAAACGGAGCTTGATGATTTACCACGTAAAGAAAAAGATAAAGTGATGAATGAATATGAAGATATTTTCTATAATCAAGAAACAAAAGGCAAAACAGATGCTCAAATATTAGATGATTTAAAAAATCCTTATGCTATTGGAAAAGAAGTAAAAGCTAAAGAAGCAATCTCACATGCTAAAGTTACACCTAGTTTTCGCAATATTATAAAAGCTATTATGGCATCATTAAGTTTGGGTGTTATTTCGTTTTTTCTAATTGTTATTCCAATCGTTATATTTTTAATATTTTTAGCCTTTATTTTCGTCATTTCAATTGTGCTTACGTGTTTACCTATTTTATTAATTATTATTAGTATTCTTAAAGATACTCCTGACTCATTTAGTAATTTTCTTTACAGTATTTCTTATGCTGGTATAGGTATTCTAGTGTTAGTTGCAATAATAAAGATTGTTCAAAATTTATATAAACTTGTTTTGAAATATTTGTCATGGTATATAAAAATAATTAAAGGAAGAATCCAATGATGAAAAAATTAACAATAAGTGGATTAGTTATATTTGTTGGTTTTTTTATAGCAGCAACATTAGTATGGTTTGTTCATGATAAAGGTATATATAAACGACTAAAATATAATGAAACGTTTCATCAGTCAGCTATCTCAAAATTAAATATAGATAGTTATAGTTCTGATATCACTATTAGTCAAGGACCTGTATTTAGAGTGAAATATTATGGGGACAATAGTATTAAAGTGAACACTCAAAAAAATAGCTTAAATGTTAAAGAATCACGTTCATCTAAAAGAGGATATAGTTTTAATTTAAATCCTTTTAAAAGAAGTAAGTTCAACATACATATAACCATTCCACCTGATAAATTAAAACAGTTAAACATTGATGCTAAGTTAGGAAAATTAAATATCAATAATATAGATATTAAAAAAGCTAGAATTAGAAAAGATGGAGAAAATTTAAATATTAAAGAAGCTAAGCTAGATCATATAGATTATTATAGTGATCATGGAAGAATTAATATTATGAATAGTGACATTAAAAATAGTCAATTTAAAGTAAAAAACTCTAATATTTTGGTGAATAATTCTACGTTAAAAAATGGATTATTCATTTCAGACGAAGGAAAACTTGATTTTAAAAACATGCCAAGTCAAATTGATATGAAGTGTTCAAGTAAAAAAGGTGATATAAATATTGATTATAAAACTAAGCCTGAAGACACCTTGTTAAAACTACATCCTGGAATGGGTGAAAGTAACATTAAGAATCCTTATTTTAAAGATAGTAAAGTAGGTAATAGTCGTAATATTATAGAGTGTTACAATATTAAAGGTGATATAAATATTAAATAGTATGAAAAAGATTAGACAAACGTTTACTAATTAAAATTTAAAACGTTTGTCTAATCTTTTTTATTAATGCGTAGCAAAAGTTAAAGAAGTATCTAGTCGTCCAGTAAATTCTGTTAAGTCAAGGTCATTACCATCTAACCATGATTGAAAGTCAATGGAAAGAGGTGGTTTATTCTCACCTAATGTCATCCAAGCCTTTAAATATTTAGGTTCATACATTGATGTATGAATCGTTCCCGACCAACTTTTAAACAACTTACTATAAATTTCATATTTAGGATCGTTAAAAAGTTTAAAAGCAGTATGTTTATCTAAATCTTGTGAAGTTTGACTAATTGTACGCTTAAGACGTTCTCTAGATTCTTTAGTATAGTTACGATTTTCGTGTGTCAATATTTCAAAGTGATTAGTACAAACTTTATCATATCTAACATCAAATGAGCGTGGCGTAATTTCTACAATTGCATGATTTAGATGCTTATCCATTAAAATATAACTAAATGAACTTCTATGGGGTAACTCTTTTAGAAATTGAATTGCCTCTTTTACGTCTTTACAATATTCTAAGATAAGTCGTCCTACCATATAACATACAAATCCATTTGCAGGATGCTTACGGTGCATAAAATTATATCCCATCACAAGACCTGCTTCATTCATACCATCCATTCGTCCGGTGACTCTAGAAGTTGGACCTATTTGTGCGAGCCCACCATCGTTCGGTTGATATAGAAGGTATCTACCGTCATATGTAGAAGGGTGATAATCATAGTTACGAACCATATAATCTTTCCCTTGAAAAATCGTACAGCCACTTTCTTTTAAATCAGTAAAACGATAGTGACCAAAATTTAAAATCATTTGTTTAGTCGGTAAATTTAAAATCTCTTGCATTCCTAATAATTCTTCCCATATTTTTGGTGCATACATTTGGAAAATACTGTAAGTTTCATTAACATCAATGTCAAAACGAGGCATACGCTTTTTCCATTCACGTTCTCTATTTTCTAATAAGAGCGTCTGTTTTAACCATTGAGCAGTTTTAATACCTAAATCAAAATGAGATCCACGAAAGGTCATAATATCTGACTTAACTTTTTGCATCAAAAATCCTCCTGCCATTTGTTTTTATAATTTATATTGAACAATAGTTTAAATTGAATTTAAAGTCATATGATAGAAATCCACTATATCATTAAAAATAAAGTAATTTGTTAAAATATTTTGATTTTAAAAAAATCTTTAATTTTAGGTTTGAATAATATATAAAAAGGTATATGTTTAATCATAACGTTAACTATGGTAAAATTAATTAATGTAAACGTATTTATTTTAAGTACAGAGGTGAAAGATAAATGTGGAATTTTATTAAAGGTTTATTTAAATTCTTATTAAGCTTTACAGCTATTACAGCATTAGTTGTTGGCGTGGTAGTAGTAGTATTTGGCTTTATTTTCAAAAAAGACTTTGAAGATATCGAAAGAAAAACAAAAGAAATCGTATCTGATATTGAAAGTAATAACGCTTAATTAAAAGATATGGAAATATTCCAGTAATTTCATTTGAAGTTACTGGTTTTTTTTATTACTCTAAAATAAATACTGTTAGCTAATATAAAATTTAAATATATTGAATATAATGGAGGCATTGGAATGACAACCAAAGGTTATATTGGGTCTTATACAAAAAAGGAAGGTAAGGGTATATATTTATTCGAACTTAATGAAGATAGTGGAGAAATACAATCAGTAGATACAGGTTATGATATCGAAGCATCTACGTATCTTGCACAAACCGAACAATTTTTGTATGCAATTACTAAAGAGAATGAGGCATGTGGCATAGCTGCATTTAAAAAAGATGAGGATGGTCAACTTACACTTATTAATAAGTGTTTAGATTCAGAGAACGGAACAGGTTGTTATATTTCTGTTTCAAGTGATTATAACTTCTTGTTTGAAGCGGTTTATACTGCTGGAATAGCACGTATATATCAACTTAATCCTGACACAGGCGAAGTGGTAAAATTAATTGAAGAGTTAGAACATAGTTATCCAACTGGAACACATGAACGTCAAGATCATAATCATGTTCATTTCATTAAAGAAACTCCTGACCATAAATATGTAGCTGTGACTGATTTAGGTGCAGATAAAATTGTAACATATACATTCGGAGTTGAAGGTTTTAAAGAACATGCGGTATCAGAATTTCATACTGAAGATGGACCACGTCATATTGAGTTCCATAATAATGGAAAATACGCGTATGTTGTTCATGAATTATCTAATAGAGTAAGCGTCGTACAATATCATGACGGAAAATTTGAGGAAATTGAACGTCATTTAACAATTCCTGAAGATTTCACTGGAGAAACTAAATTAGCAGCTGTGAGACTTTCCCACGACGAACAAAATCTATATATTAGTAATCGGGGACATGATAGTATAGCAATATTTACAGTAGTCGATGATGGAAAAGGAATCAACCCAGTTGAAATAGTAAAAAGTGGGGGAGAATTTCCGAGAGATTTCAATATAACTGAATCTGATGAATACCTTGTATGTGCACATCAAGAAGGAGAATACGTTTTGACAGTATTTAGACGTGATACACAAAGTGGTATGTTGACTGCTACTGACAATCAATATACTGCACCTGAAGGCGTATTTGTTGATTTCTTAAATCCATCGCTATAGATAAAAATCATCCCTATAATGTGTACATGTATGAAGTAAGTCATTATAGGGATGATTTTTATAAGTTTTTAAAAAATGTTCTAATATATTTAAATTTACCTTTGTAAGGTGGATAGATAATACTTGAATCTAAACGGGTAGATTTAAAAATATATGATTTCATATGACTAAATGTATTAAATGAATATTTGCCGTGATATTCGCCAATTCCTGAAGCACCTACGCCACCAAATGGTAAATTTGGATTAGCTAAGTGCATTAAGGTGTCGTTGATTGCACCGCCACCAAATGATAATTCTTCTAGTACGCGGTTCGTCGTATTTTCATCTTCACTAAACAAATATAAGCTTAAAGGTTTAGATTTACTTTGAATAATATCCATAGATTCATTAAAATCATCGTAGACGATTATTGGTAATAATGGACCGAAAATTTCTTCTTCCATAATTTTAGATTGTGGTGTAATGTCATCTAAAATTGTAGGTTCAATATATTGTTCATTTTCATCAGTATGGCCACCGAAAATGACTTCATTATGATGTATTGCTAATAATTCAGAAAGGCGATTGAAATGTTTTTTATTAACAATACGTCCAAAATCAGGGCTATTCTGAATATTCTTACCATAGAATTCTTCAATAGATTGTTTAAGTGCTTGAATTAATTCATTTTTAACTTTTCTATTCACTAAAATGTAATCTGGTGCTACGCAAGTTTGACCAGCATTAGTGAATTTACCAAAGCTAATACGATCACTTGCTACTTTAATATTAGCAGTTTCATCTACAATGACTGGCGATTTACCGCCAAGTTCAAGTGTGACGGGAACTAAATTTTTACTTGCAGCTTCATAAACAATGCGCCCCACATTTTCGCTACCAGTAAAGAATATATAATCAAAAGGAAGATTAATTAACGTTTGAGTTTCTTCAATGCCACCTTCAACGACAGCTATATAATCGCTTGTAAATACATCTTCAATAACTTTTCGTACTACTTGGGCAACATGCGGAGTAAGTTCAGAAGGTTTAATAATTGCGTTGTTACCAGCCGCTATAGCACCAATAAGAGGTTCGAATAAAAGTTGCACTGGGTAATTAAATGGACCGATAATTAATACTGTTCCATAAGGCTCAGGCTTAATATAGCTCTTTGATGGGAACATAAATAGTGGTGTATCTACTTGTTTAGTTTTAGACCAGCTTTTCAATTCTTTACGAGCTGTTTTTATACTTTTTAAAAGCATACCAATTTCAGTGGCATATGCTTCTACTGAACCTTTCCCTAAATCTATTTTTAACGATTCTAATAAATCTGTTTCATGGGCTTTAATACTTTTACTTAATAGTTTTAATTGTTGTTTACGGAATTTTATATCTTTAGTTTTATGTGTTCTAAAAAACTGTTTGCTTTCTTGAAATTGTTTTTCTATTGAATTCAAGTGTAGTACCTCCTGTATAGTAAAACGGAATACCATCATAGTGTGTTTTATTATATCATTTTAATTATATTTACCCAGATTAAAAAAATCTAAAAAAGGCTGAGATTTAATTAACATAATATCTCAGCCTTGTTATATATGAATTAAAGTAATTAATTATTTAGTTAAAATTTCAGTGATTTGAGGTACAACTTGTTTTTTACGTGAAACTACACCAGATAAGAATGCCATACCGTCATCTAATTGAACATTGAAAGCTTGACCTACTTTATCTTTTTCAGCACCGACAACTAAAATTTTAGAATCACTATTAATAATATCAGTGACAACTAATACAAATAAATCATATTTTTCGTTTGTACTTGTTTCTAACATCGCTTTTTCTAATTCATCTTTACGATTTAAAACTTCATCAATATCAACAGTATTGACTTGTGCGATACGAGTAACATAATCCCCCATATTAAATGATTTAGCATCCATATTTAATAATTCTTCGGCAGATTTATCAGTTGTTGAAGCACCTGCTTTTAACATTTCTAAACCATACTCATCTAAGTCAACATTAGCGATATCTTTTAAAGCTTTAGCAGCATTTACATCTTCTTCTGTACATGTTGGAGATTTAAATAATAAACTATCTGAAATAATAGCTGAAATCATTAACCCAGCAATTTCAGGTTTAATGTCAAAGTTACGTTCTTTATACATTTTATAAAGAATTGTAGCAGTACAACCTACAGGTTCTGCACGATAGTATAATGGACCTGCTGTTTCAAAGTTAGCAATTCTGTGATGATCTACTACATTCACGATATTCGCTTTAGCAATAGTTTCAGCACTTTGTTGGAATTCATTGTGATCAACTAAGATAACGTCTTGGCCTTCTAAATCATCATTTAATAAAGCTGGTGCTTCAACTTTAAAATGATCTAATGCATATTGTGTTTCAGCACTTACTTCACCTAAGCGATATGCAGTTGCTTCAGAATTTCCAGTTTGTTGTTCAAAATCAGCCATAATGATAGCTGAAGAAATTGCATCTGTATCTGGATTTTGATGTCCAAAAATATAAGTTTTTGCCATTGATTTATTCACCCTTATTTCTTAAATTTATCCTTATTTTAGCATGTTTTAATTGATAACTTCTACCTTTGCACCTAATGAGTTTTTGAAATGAGATAAAGCAAACTGATGACCTTCCTCATTAAATGATGCAACGCCTTGTTCAGGGATGATAATATTATAACCTAAATTATAAGCTGAAATTGCTGTATGAAGTACACATATGTCTGTACATACACCTACAATTTCAACAGTATCAATATGTCTTTCTCTTAATAAGCTATCTAAAGCCGTACCATAAAATGAGTCATAACGACGTTTATTTAAATAATGTACATTGTTTTCATTTTTATATTTATCAAAAAATGATTTTACTTCACCATATAAATATCGACCTGAAGTACCTTCAATGTTATGAGGCGGGAATAATTTAGTTTCAGGATGATATGGGTCCTCTTCAAAATGTAAATCCATCATGAAAAAGATATTATCATGATGATTTTGATATTGTTTGAGTCTTTCTACAATAAAATGCTCAATATTTTGGCCTGGTTTACCACAAGTCAATCGGCCGTCATCAGCGATAAAATCATAAGAATAATCTACAACAATCAATGCTTTATTAGTCATATTAAACATCCCTTTCTAAATAAATGTTTGAAACTCTTAACAAATGTATAATATTAAACTATAAATATAGTATATCTATACACCATTATGGTTACAAATAAATAGTTAATAACAACATAAGATTAAGATAGGGGATATAACATGTTGATCAATGCACAGGATTTTGGCTTGAAAGGAAATCATAAACGAAGAGACACTAAAGCTATACAAAAAGCGCTTAATGTCGCAAGATACGGAGAACACACAGTATATATACCATCTGGGACTTACTATATTAGTAAAGCATTAGTGATATATGATCATACAACTTTAATATTAGAAGATGATACTATTTTGCAGCGTCATTCTAGAGATGCATTATTAAAAAATGGGAGAAGATTTGGTTTCTACCATGGTTATCAAGGAAACGGACATATTAAAATAAAAGGTGGTATATTTGATATGAACGGTTCGAAGTATCCTTACAATAATACTGCAATGTCAATTGGTCACGCTGAAGATATTGAACTGATAGATATTACAGTACTTGATGTTGTAGGTGGACATGCACTTGATGCATGTGGACTCAATGGTTTATATATTAAGAACTGTAACTTTAAAGGCTTTTTTGATGTAAATGGTGACCGCTCATTCTCTGAAGCGATTCAATTAGATATACAAGTCCCCGGATCTTTTCCTAAATTTGGTACTACAGATGGAACGATTACCAAAAATGTCGTCATTGAAGATTGCTATTTTGGAAATTCAAGTCAACCTGGAATGCAAGCTTGGAATAGAGCGATAGGCTCTCATGCAAGTCGTTATAATCGCTTTTACGAAAATATTCATATTAGAAAAAATGTGTTTGATGGAATAAATGAATATGCATTAACTCCGTTAAAATCAAAAACAATGTTTATCTCTAACAATACATTTAAAAATTGTAATGGTGGAATTCGTTTTCTCGGAGTTAAAGATGGTAAAAATGCTGCTGACGTTTCTACTGGACAAGTTCAAAAAACTCAAGCTGGAGATAATTTTACTGTTACCGGTAATCATTTTGAAGGAGAAATGAAAAGAGACGCTATACATGTGAGAAGTTATAATAATGTAAAACATACAAATGTTTTTATTGCAGGAAATTCATTTGATCATACTACTCAAAGAATACATTTAGAAGATATTTCTAATTTGACATTTAATCAAAATGATAAAGTTAAAGTAAAAAAAATTAATATTGAATAGTATTTAAATTAAAATAATCAGCGCTTTATTGTAACTTTCAATAAAGCGCTTTCTTTTGTGTTATAATATTAATATGTATTTCAAAATAGTCAGATTTTCTATGGAATTTATTTGTAACATAACAGGTATTAAATTAAGTTTACTGAGATTGTGCCATATTTCTAAAAAAGAAATATATTGATTTAAGTTTCTAATTTTAAAAGGGGGGAATTAGATGACTAAACAATCAGGTTTTCAAAGAACTACACAACATTTAACATTTTTTTCTAAAAAGAATAATAAAAACAAATCTTATTCTATAGGTCAATTAGTGGGTCTTATTTTAGGTCCACTATTGTTTGTACTTATTGTATCATTCTTTCATCCAACAGAACTTTCTTTCAAAGGGGTATATGTATTAGGAATTACAGTATGGATAGCTATTTGGTGGATTACAGAGGCGATACCAATTGCAGCAACAAGTTTTTTACCACTCGTTCTTCTACCATTAGGACATATACTTTCGCCTGAACAAGTGTCTTCTGAATATGGTAATGATATTATCTTTTTATTTTTAGGTGGTTTTATTCTTGCAATCGCTATGGAAAGATGGAATTTACATACACGAGTAGCATTAACTATTATTAGATATATTGGCGCAAGCACAAGTAAAATATTATTAGGATTCATGATTGCTACAGGATTTCTGTCAATGTTTGTATCAAATACAGCTGCGGTTATGATAATGATACCTATTGGTTTAGCAATTATTAAAGAAGCAAATGAGTTAAAAGGTGAGGACGTTAAATCAGATAGTATTTCGAAATTTGAAAAATCACTTGTTTTAGCTATCGGTTATTCTGGGACAATAGGGGGTCTAGGTACACTTATTGGCACACCCCCTCTCATTATATTAAAAGGTCAATTTGAGCAGCATTTTGGACAAGAAATAAGTTTTGCTAAATGGATGATTGTTGGTATTCCCACAGTCGTTGTTTTAATTGCATTAGCATGGGCTTATTTAAGATTTGTAGCATTTAGACATGATTTGAAGTATTTACCGGGTGGTCAAAAATTGATTAAAGATAAATTAAATCGCCTCGGTAAAATGTCTTATGAAGAAAAAGTGGTTCAAGCCATTTTTATTCTTGCAAGCTTATTATGGATAACAAGAGAATTCATTTTAAAAAATTTCTCAATAACGTCTGAAGTTGCTGACGGTACAATTGCAATATTTATTTCTATTTTACTTTTTATATTTCCAACTAAAAATAAAGAAAAACATAAACGAATTATTGATTGGGAAGTGGCAAAAGAATTACCTTGGGGAGTACTTATATTGTTTGGTGGTGGCTTAGCTTTAGCAAAAGGAATTTCAGAAAGCGGTCTAGCAAAATGGCTAGGTGAACAACTAAAAATGTTAAACGGGGTACACCCACTAGTAATAGTAATTGTTATTACAATATTTGTATTATTTTTAACAGAGGTGACTTCGAATACAGCAACTGCTACAATGATTTTACCTATTCTTGCTGCGCTATCTGTAGCCGTAGGTGTGCATCCATTATTACTAATGGTGCCAGCAGCTATGGCAGCAAATTGTGCATATATGTTGCCAGTCGGCACTCCACCGAATGCTATCGTGTTTGGGTCAGGAAAATTAAGTATTAAAGAAATGGCTAAAGTAGGATTTTGGGTTAATTTAATTTCTGCAGTCATAATTATAGTAGTAGTCTATTTTGTTATGCCTCATATTTTAGGTTTCAATATGACTGATACATTAAAATTAAAATAAAAATTAGAGTATTGTAGTAAAGAATTTAAAAATAATGTCTATTTTAATTAATTTAAATTCGAAAGTAAAAGATCCTGAGACATCATGAATTATCTCAGGATCTTTTACTATATTGGTCATTGATGATTAATTTAAATAATCGTTTAAATTAGCTTACTTCAACTTTAGTAAGGATAAGCAATGAAACTTTTACGAAGAACATTGACTTTTAACGTAAGCTAAAATTTTGGAAAAGATGTTAAATTCAAAGTGAATGCTATTCATTCTCTTTTATTGACGATGAAAAGCACCAATAATTTTCACTGAGAAATCTAATGTTTCTAATATCGATATAACTTTATTCAAATTATCTGATAGCCCGGTATCTGCTTGTACGAAGAAGCGATACATACCCAGTTGAGTTTTCAGTGGTCTTGATTCAATCCATGATAAATTAATATCAAATAATGCAAATGTAGTCAGTATACTTGCAAGTAATCCAGCTTTGTCATACTTAGGGGTAATTAATAGCATTGTGTTATTAGTTTTAGACTCAAAGTTATTATCATTTTTTATGACTAAAAAGCGTGTAACATTATGTGGATAATCTTGAATATTACTATCTATAGCAGTATAACCGTACATTTCACCACTACCGACAGGGACAATAGCAGCCACACCAAAAGAGATTTTTTCTAATCCTTGAATCGTACTATCTACATAATCGTAAGAAAATTGATGTTGCTGAATATATTGGCTTGTTTGACTAATGGCGGGTGCTATAGAGTATACCTTTTTAATATCTTCTATTTTTGAGTCACTTGTCGTATATAAACCAAAATTAATATCTAAATGAATTTCTCTGTGTGCAAAAACATGTTGTTGTGCCAGTGCATCCGCCACAATATTTATAGTTCCTTCAATTGAATTTTCTATCGGTACAATTGCTATAGATTGATCGTCATTATTTACTGCCTTGATGACTTCGTATAAATTAGATTTTGGTGTGAAATCAATATAATCTTTTGTAAAATATTTTTTAGCAGCAAGATATGAAAATGTACCTTTAGGACCTAAATAATATAAATGCATGATAATTTGTCACCTCGTGAATCTTGTACACTAGTGAAATGGACATTTCAACGGGCTAGCTTTTTTATAATGGAAATTAGGATCTTTAATAATATTTTTGTATCCATGATGGTAATTAGCGGTTAACGTTGGTGATAACGGTGGTGCTAACCACGACCATTTTCCAGTAATATCACGATAATGCTGTTTCTCTTTTTCTTCAAATAATTCAAATTGTTTAGCAGCAGTTAAGTGGTCAACAATAGAAACACCTTGAGATTTAAAAGAATGATAAACTGCATAATTTAATTCTACTAATGTACGATCTTTATTAAATGAATTATTTTTAAGTGTACCAAATTCAAACATTTCTGCAACTTTTTCAAGTAAATTATAGCGGTAAGTATCAGTGAAATTACGTACTGCAATTTCGGTAACCATATACCAACCATTAAAAGGCGCAGTTGGATATGTAATTCCACCTATTTTTAAATCCATATTAGAAATAATAGGCACAGCATACCATTTCAAATGTAAATCTTTCAGTTTTGGAAATTTCTCATGTTCTATATCCACTTCTTTAATCAGTGAAGATGGGAATTCATGATATTTTATAGGTGAATTTGGTAATTGATAAATAAGAGGAAGTACATCAAAATCTGAACCATGACCTTTCCAACCTAAATGATAAGCTAATTGAGTTATCTCACGTTCTGATGGGTCTCCTTTATCTTCATACCCTGCGTAACGAATCAATTGATTATTATATATTTTAGGGGCGTTGGTTGAAGAAAATATAGTAATATAAGGTTTGATTTTTCCTCCGTTTGTTGCTTCTCTTAAGTGATGATGAAGAGCATCTAAGAAATCTTGTTCCATATAAATATCTCGAGCATCCACAACATTTAATGATTCCCAGAATAAGCGTCCGATACATCGATTGGAATTACGCCACGCCATTTTTGCACCATAACTCAGTTCTTCATAGGTATGTGTATAGGTACCTGTTCGCTTGATTTCCTCTTCTATCTCAGCGATGCGTTCGGAAATATTATGATTTGAGTAATTTAATTCACCATACATAGTTTGTATAAAGTTTTTAGCTTCTTCTAATAGCATATAAACACCTCAATAATATTATAAGCGTGTAAATGATATAACACATACAATAAATACTTATGTCACGAATTTGTCGAATTGAAAAGATTTGGTTTTTAAAATAAATCATATTAGGGAAAATACTCACTATTATTGAATTGTGATAAAATATACAAAAAGGTTGTTAGGAGAGATGAGGGTGTATCGTTACGAAGATGATAGTTTAATGTTACATAATGATTTATATCAAATAAATATGGCAGAAAGTTACTGGCATGACGGTATTCATGAAAGAAATGCAGTGTTTGACTTGTATTTTAGAAGTATGCCATTTGGAAGTGGATATGCTGTTTTTAATGGTTTGAAAAGAGTCATTCAATTTATAGAAAATTTTCATTTTAGCGATTCTGATATCGAATATTTACAGTCTTTAGGATATAAAAATGACTTTTTACAATACCTTAAAAATTTGAAATTTACAGGTAATATTCGCGCGATGCAAGAAGGAGAATTGTGTTTTGGAAATGAACCGTTATTACGAGTAGAAGCGCCACTAATTCAAGCTCAACTGATTGAAACAATTTTACTTAATATCGTGAATTTTCACACGCTTATTACAACTAAAGCAAGTAGAATTCGTCAAGTTGCACCACAGGATACGTTAATGGAATTTGGGACAAGACGTGCACAAGAAATAGATGCTGCAGTTTGGGGAGCACGTGCAGCATATATTGGGGGATTTGATTCAACAAGTAATGTTAGAGCTGGTAAATTATTTGGTATTCCTGTTTCTGGAACTCATGCTCATGCCCTAGTTCAAACATATGGTGATGAATATAAAGCATTTAAGATTTATGCAGAGCGTCATAAAAATTGTGTGTTTTTAGTTGATACGTTCCATACTTTAAAATCAGGGGTACCAATTGCAATAAAAGTAGCAAAGGAATTAGGAGACGCTATTAATTTTGTAGGCATAAGATTAGATTCTGGTGACATTGCATATTTATCTAAAAAAGCTCGTCGTATGCTTGATGATGCAGGTTTTAAAGATGCAAAAATTATTGCTTCAAATGACTTAGATGAGCAAACAATTACAAGTTTAAAAGCACAAGGAGCAAAAGTAGATTCTTGGGGTGTAGGTACTAAACTTATTACAGGTTTTGATCAACCTGCCTTAGGAGCAGTGTATAAACTTGTTGCTGTTGAAAATGATGAAGGTAAGTATGTAGATCGCATCAAACTATCAAATAATGCGGAAAAGGTAACTACACCTGGTAAGAAGAAAGTATATCGAATTATTAACACTAAAACTGGAAAAGCTGAAGGCGACTATATCACGCTTGAACATGAAAATCCAAATAAAGAAAAACCATTAAAAATGTTCCATCCAGTTCATACCTATAAAATGAAACATGTTAAGCATTTTGAAGCGATTGATTTACATCATTCAATTTTTGAAAATGGTAAGCTAGTTTACGACCTACCAAGTGAAAAAGAAACTCAAGATTATTTAAAACAAGCATTATCTCAATTGTGGGAAGAAAATAAACGTTATTTAAATCCCCAAGAATATCCAGTAGATTTAAGTACAAGTTGTTGGAATAATAAACAAAAGCGCATTCTTGAAGTGACAGAACATGTTAAGGAAATGGAGGAAGACAATGACTAATTTACAAGAAATTGTAGTAAAAGAAATGAAAGTAAAAAAAAATATTGATAGTCAAAAAGAAATTCGTGAGATAATCCGATTTATTAAAAATTATGTTCAATCTCACACATTTATTAAATCCTTAGTACTTGGCATTTCTGGTGGTCAAGATTCAACACTTACTGGTAAATTAGCTCAATTATCTGTTGAAGAACTTCGTAAAGAAGGAAGAGAATGTCAATTTATAGCAGTTAAGCTTCCTTATGGTAAGCAAAAAGATGCAGATGAAGTAGAAGATGCACTTCAATTTATTCAACCTGATGAAGTAATTACGGTTAATATTAAACCAGCAGTAGATCAAAGTGTTGCATCATTGAAAGAAGCTGGTATTGAACTTACAGATTTTCAAAGAGGAAATGAAAAAGCAAGAGAACGTATGAAAGCACAATTTTCTATTGCTTCAAATCGTAGTGGTATTGTTATAGGAACAGATCATTCAGCTGAAAATATTACGGGCTTTTATACTAAATACGGTGATGGTGCTGCTGATATTGCACCTATTTTTGGATTAAATAAACGTCAAGGTAGACAACTTTTGGAATATTTAGAAGCGCCATCACATTTATATGAAAAGGTACCTACTGCTGATTTGGAAGATGATAAGCCTCAATTACCTGATGAAGAAGCATTAGGGGTAACATATAATCAAATTGATGATTATTTAGAAGGAAAAGAAGTACCGAGTGATGCAAAAGAGACGATAGAGAAACATTATGTTAAAAATGCACATAAAAGAGAATTAGCATATACTCGATACACTTGGCCTAAGAATTCACAAGCTAAAGAATAAATAACTATTAGTTTTTAGTGACAAAATTATTTTTGACTGATAAAATTATTTCGAATTTTAGTTAAATGAAATGAGGAATAATATGTCAGTAATAACGTCAAATCCATGGATAATGGTATTAGCGATATTCATAATTAACGTTTTTTATGTTACGTTTCTAACAATGCGTACAATTTTAACGTTAAAAGGATATCGTTATATGGCAGCAGTAGTAAGCTTCCTTGAAGTTTTAGTGTATGTTATTGGATTAGGTCTAGTGATGTCTAGTTTAGATCAAATTCAAAATATAATTGCGTATGCATTTGGATTCTCAATAGGAATTATTGTTGGAATGAAAATTGAAGAAAAGCTTGCACTAGGCTATACAGTTGTAAATGTAACGTCTGCAGAATACGAGCTAGATTTACCTAATGAGTTACGAAATTTAGGTTATGGTGTTACTCACTATGAAGCACATGGTAGAGATGGAAGTCGAATGGTAATGCAAATTTTAACACCTAGACGTTATGAGCGAAAATTAATGGAGACGATCCGTGGTCTAGATGAAAATGCATTTATCATTGCGTATGAACCTAGAACCATTCATGGTGGATTCTGGACTAAAGGTGTTCGAACTAAGAAAGTAAAAGCATATGAAGTAGAAGAAATAGAAAGTGTTGTGGAACATGGTGAAATTCAAGGTAAATGAAAATGAAACCATTTCAGAATGTATTGCACGTATGAGAAAAGAAGGATATATGCCAGTTAGACGTATTGAAAAACCTGTTTACATTGAAGATAAACAAGGAAATATAGATGTTTTACGACAAGATATTCAATTTGTTGGTAAGAAAATAGAAAACGATATATAATAGTTGCTTATCTTATATAGAGGTCTTTGACGATTTAAAAGTCAGAGGCCTTTTAATATATTTTATATTATAAAGTTCGTAAACCTATATTCAATTAGTGTTAAAAAGATTTATACTTTTAGTATATAATCTGTTAAACTATAAATATAGAGTTAAATACGAACTATTTTGTTTATAAATGATTTAATGTACAGTTTTTATAAAATAATTACATAGGATAGGAGTTTAATAATGATTGAACGTTATTCAAGAGAAGAAATGTCTAGTATATGGACAGACCAAAATAGATATGAAGCATGGCTAGAAGTTGAGATTCTTGCTTGTGAAGCATGGAGCGAATTAGGTTATATCCCTAAAGAAGACGTAAAAAAAATTCGAGAAAACGCTAAAGTTGATGTTAATCGTGCAAAAGAAATTGAACAAGAAACACGTCACGATGTAGTAGCATTTACAAGACAAGTATCTGAAACACTTGGAGAAGAACGTAAATGGGTTCATTATGGATTAACTTCTACAGATGTTGTAGATACTGCATTAAGTTATGTCATTAAACAAGCTAATGAAATTATTGAAAAAGATATTGAACGCTTTATTAAAGTACTTGAAGAAAAAGCTAAAAAATATAAATATACATTAATGATGGGTCGTACACATGGTGTTCATGCTGAGCCAACTACTTTTGGAGTAAAAATGGCATTATGGTATACAGAAATGAAACGTAATTTAAAACGTTTTAAAGAGGTACGTAAAGAAATCGAAGTTGGGAAAATGAGTGGCGCAGTAGGAACATTCGCCAATATTCCACCTGAAATTGAAAGATATGTTTGTAAACATCTTGGAATTGACACAGCACCTGTATCAACTCAAACACTTCAACGTGATCGTCACGCTTATTATATTGCAACTTTAGCATTAATTGCGACATCATTAGAAAAATTTGCCGTAGAAGTTCGTAACTTGCAAAAAACTGAAACAAGAGAAGTAGAAGAAGCATTTGCGAAAGGTCAAAAAGGATCATCAGCAATGCCACATAAACGTAATCCAATCGGTTCAGAAAATATTACAGGTATTTCAAGAGTTATTCGTGGTTATATTACAACTGCGTATGAAAATGTTCCATTATGGCATGAACGTGATATTTCCCATTCTTCAGCAGAGCGCATTATGTTACCAGATGTCACAATTGCCTTAGATTATGCTTTAAATAGATTTACTAATATAATCGATCGTTTAACTGTATTTGAAGACAATATGAAAAATAATATTAATAAAACTTTTGGTCTTATATTCTCACAACGAGTTTTACTTGCATTGATTAATAAAGGTATGGTTCGTGAAGAAGCGTACGACAAAGTACAACCTAAAGCGATGGAATCTTGGGAAACTAAAACACCTTTCCGTGAACTTATAGAACAAGATTCAACGATTACAAACGTTTTATCTAAAGAAGAATTAGATGAATGCTTTGATCCAAAACATCATTTAAATCAAGTTGATACTATCTTTAAACGTGCGGGTTTAGAATAGTTTACAAATATACTTCTTGCATTTTCAATGGAAACAACTACACTTTAATTAATTAATGCGTTAAAATATAGTTATATTTTAATTTGAAAATAGGAGTTGCTTGAGATGCAAATTGAAAAATTAAGAGGAGAAGCATTGGATGAGTTATTTGATGCTATCTTAACACTTAAAGATAGAGAAGAATGTTATCAATTCTTTGATGATTTATGTACAGTCAATGAAATTCAATCTTTATCTCAAAGACTTCAAGTTGCTAAAATGATAAAACAAGGTTTTACTTATGCAACTATAGAAAAAGAATCTGGTGCTTCAACAGCTACAATATCTAGAGTTAAGCGCTCGTTGCAATGGGGTAATGACGCGTATACAATGATTTTAGATAGATTAAATGTTGAAACAAAAGAATAAATGAAAAGAGACAATTGCTTAGCTAAAAAATAGCAATTGTCTTTTTTTGTGATTATAATTTTTGCATTAAATACTAGGATAAACTTAGTATATTGATTTAGAATTGAGAAAGTAAAAATGCTATAATTTAGTGTATGTTAAAAGAAGGAGTTATGGATAATGTATGACATTAGAAAATGGCAGCATGTATTTAAACTGGATCCTGCCAAAGATATTAGCGATGAAAATTTAGAAGCCTTATGTATGTCAGATACTGATGCCATCATCATTGGTGGGACAGACGATGTAACTGAAGATAATGTCATTCATCTTATGAGTAGAGTTAGAAGATATCCATTACCTTTAGTACTTGAGGTTTCAAATTTAGATAGCGTAATGCCGGGCTTTGATTTTTATTTTATACCTTCAATATTAAATAGTAATGATGTAACATATCATAATGGTTTGCTTCATAAAGCATTGAAACAATATGGTCATATGATTAATTTTGAAGAAATTATGCTTGAAGGATATGTCGTTCTTAACCCAGATAGTAAAGTAGCCCAACTTACGCAATCAAATACTCAGTTAGATATAGAAGATATTGAAGCATATGCTCAACTCGTTGAAGAAATGTATAAGTTACCAATTTTATATTTAGAATATAGTGGTATATATGGAGATAAGAATATCGTAAAAGCCGCTTCTCAAATGTTAAGCAATACACAACTATTTTATGGTGGCGGTATTAGTTCTTTAACAGAAGCTAAAGAAATGAAAGAGTATGCCGATACAGTTATTGTAGGTAATATTATATACTCGGATATTAAAAAAGCTTTAAAAACTGTCAAAATAAAGAAGGAGTCGAAATAATGAATTCTTTAGTAAGTAACATGAATAAAGAACAAAGTGAAGCAGTTAGAACTACAGAAGGTCCTCTGCTTATCATGGCTGGCGCAGGTTCAGGTAAAACAAGGGTATTAACACACCGCATAGCTTACTTATTAGATGAAAAAGATGTTTCTCCGTATAACATTTTAGCTATTACTTTTACTAATAAAGCTGCAAAAGAAATGAAAGAACGTGTTGAACACTTGGTTGGCGAAGAAGCTCAAGTGATTTGGATGTCAACATTCCATTCAATGTGTGTAAAAATTTTAAGAAGAGATGCTGATCGTATTGGAATTGAACGTAATTTTACTATTATTGATCCAACTGATCAAAAATCTGTGATTAAAGATGTACTGAAAAATGAAAATATTGACAGTAAACGTTTTGAACCAAGGATGTTTATAGGTGCAATCAGTAATTTGAAAAATGAATTGAAAACACCAGAAGATGCTATGAAAGAAGCAAATGATTTTCATTCACAAATGGTTGCAACAGTATATAGTGGATACCAACGTCAACTGTCTAGAAATGAAGCATTAGATTTTGATGATTTAATCATGAAAACGATTCGTTTATTTGAACGTGTACCAGATGCACTGGAATACTATCAAAATAAATTTCAATACATCCATGTAGATGAGTATCAAGATACAAATAAAGCACAATATACACTTGTTAAATTACTTGCAAGTAAATTCAAGAATTTATGTGTAGTAGGTGATTCTGACCAATCAATATATGGCTGGCGTGGTGCAGATATTCAAAATATCTTATCTTTCGAGGAAGACTATCCTGAAGCAAAAACTATTTTTTTAGAACAGAATTATCGTTCAACAAAAACCATTTTAACAGCTGCAAATGAAGTCATTAAACATAATACTGAACGTAAGCCGAAAGGTTTATGGACTGCAAATAATGGTGGAGAAAAAATTAAATACTATGAAGCAATGACTGAACGTAATGAAGCAGAATATGTAGTACGTGAAATTATTAAACATCGTAATTCTGGAAAAGACTATAGCGACATGGCAATTCTGTATCGAACAAATGCACAATCACGTGTGTTAGAGGAAACATTTATGAAATCAAATATTCCTTATACGATGGTTGGAGGCCAAAAGTTCTATGATCGTAAAGAAATTAAAGATTTACTGAGTTACTTAAGAATTGTGGCGAATAGTAATGATGATATTAGTCTACAAAGAATTATTAATGTTCCTAAACGAGGTATAGGCCCATCATCAGTTGATAAAATTCAACGATATGCGCTAGATAACAATATTAGTATGTTTGACGCCTTAGGAGAAGTCGATTTTATAGGACTCTCTAAAAAAGTCACACAAGAATGTATACAATTTTATGAAATGATTCAAAACTTAATTAAAGAACAGGAATTTTTAGAAATTAGTGAAATCGTAGAGGAAATACTTGAAAAATCAGGGTATCGTCAAATGTTAGAACGTGAACAAACAATTGAATCACGTAGTCGTCTTGAAAACATTGATGAATTTATGTCTGTACCTAAAGATTATGAAAAAGATACACCTTTAGAAGAACAATCATTGATTAACTTTTTAACTGATTTATCACTTGTCGCAGATATTGATGAAGCGCAAATTGATAGTGGTGTGACGTTAATGACAATGCATTCTGCAAAAGGGTTAGAGTTCCCAATTGTATTTTTAATGGGTATGGAAGAATCACTTTTCCCTCACATTAGAGCAATTAAAAGTGATGACGAACATGAGATGGAAGAAGAAAGACGTATTTGTTATGTAGCCATCACACGTGCAGAAGAAATATTATATATTACACACGCAACTTCTCGCATGTTATTTGGACGTTCACAATCAAATATGCCATCACGCTTTTTAAAAGAAATCCCTGAAGAACTATTGGAAACGCCTGAAAAATTAAAACGACAAACAATCACTTCTAAGTCAGCTACACCGTCAAAACGTGGTTTCAGTAAACGTACGTCTTCTACTAAAAAAAGAGTATCAGCTTCAGATTGGAAAGTAGGAGATAAAGTGACACATAAATCATGGGGGGAAGGTATGGTGAGCAATGTAAGTGAAAAAAATGGCTCTGTTGAGTTAGATATTATATTTAAATCTGAAGGTCCTAAGCGTTTATTAGCTCAATTTGCACCTATCGAAAAAAAGGAGGATTAGTAAATGGATAACGTTCAAAATCGTGTCAATGAACTGCATGATTTATTAAATCAATATAGCTACGAATATTATGTGAAAGATAATCCTTCTGTACCTGATAGTGAATATGACAAATTATTACGTGAATTAATTGATATTGAAAATGCACATCCTGAACTTAAAACAGATGATTCACCAACAGTTAGGGTTGGTGGAGAAGCCCAATCATCATTTGAAAAAGTAAATCACGAGACGCCAATGCTTAGTTTAGGTAATGCTTTTAATGAAGAAGAACTAAGACGTTTCGATGAACGTATTCGAGAACATATCGGTAAAGTGGAATATATGTGTGAGCTTAAAATTGATGGATTAGCAGTTTCTTTAAAGTATAAAGATGGTCGATTTGTTCAAGGACTGACACGAGGAGATGGTACAACAGGAGAAGATATTACAGAAAATCTGCGTACTATTCATGCTATTCCTCTTAAAATTAAAGAACCGTTAAATGTTGAAGTTCGTGGAGAAGCATATATGCCGCGTCGTTCCTTTATAAGATTGAATGATGAGAGAGAAAAAAATGAAGAACAACCATTTGCTAACCCACGTAATGCAGCAGCAGGTTCTTTAAGGCAATTAGATCCTAAATTAGCTGCTAAACGTAAACTAAGTGTCTTCTTGTATAGTGTGAATAATTTTACAGATTTTAATGCTACTACTCAAAGTGATGCATTAGATGAATTAGATCGTTTAGGATTTAAAACTAATCATGAACGTGCACGTGTAGAAGATATAGAGGGGGTATTAAAATATATTAAAAAGTGGACTAAGCAACGTGAGCAATTATCTTATGATATTGATGGAATTGTCATTAAAGTTAATGATCTTGACCAACAAGATGAAATGGGATTCACTCAAAAATCGCCACGTTGGGCAATAGCCTATAAGTTTCCAGCTGAAGAAGTTGTCACAGAACTTAAAGATGTTGAATTAAGCATTGGACGTACAGGTGTAGTTACACCGACAGCAATCTTAGAACCTGTTCGTGTTGCTGGTACTACAGTTTCAAGAGCATCACTTCATAATGAAGATTTGATTAAAGAGCGCGATATTAGAATCGGTGATAGTGTTATAGTAAAAAAAGCAGGGGATATTATACCTGAAGTCGTAAGAAGTATTATTGATCGTCGCCCAAATGATGCAAAACCATACCATATGCCAACACATTGTCCAAGTTGTGGTCATGAATTAGTACGTATCGAAGGAGAGGTTGCTCTTAGATGTATCAATCCGAAATGCCAAGCCCAACTTGTAGAAGGATTGATTCATTTTGTTTCTCGTCAAGCGATGAATATAGATGGTCTGGGCAATAAAATTATTCAACAATTGTATCATCATCAGCTTATTAAAGATGTGGGTGATATTTTCTATTTAACTAAAGAAGATCTATTACCTTTAGAACGAATGGGGACTAAAAAAGTAGAAAATTTATTAAGTGCTATTGAACAAGCAAAACAAAATTCTTTAGAACACTTATTATTTGGTTTAGGTATACGTCATCTTGGTGCAAAAGCAAGTCAAATTCTAGCTGAGAAATTCGAAACTATGGATCGTTTACTCAAAGTAACAGAAGAAGAACTGGTAGCTATTCATGATATTGGAGATAAATTAGCACAATCTGTAGTAACGTATTTAGATAATGAGGATATCAAAGCGCTTATTGAAAAATTAAAAGTTAAAAACGTCAATATGACATATAAAGGTGTTAAATCCTCTGAAATTGAAGGACACCCAGAATTTCAAAATAAAACTATTGTTCTTACTGGAAAGTTACACCAAATGACTCGTAAAGAAGCAACGTCATGGTTAGAAATGCAAGGCGCTAAAGTAACAAGTAGTGTAACTAAAAGTACAGATTTAGTAATAGCTGGTGAAGATGCTGGATCAAAACTGTCTAAAGCTGAACAATTTGGTACAAAAATATGGTCTGAGGCACAATTTATTGAAAAACAAAATGAAATATCAGAATAGAGGAGAACGATAATGAAGCGGTTACTATTATTAGTTATAACGTCGCTTATAATATTGACAGCGTGTGGCAATGGAAATGATAAAAATAGTCAGTCAAATAATAAGCAACAAGAACAAAATTCGAATAATGTAAAAACAGTTGCCACTGATCAAGAAGTCCAAGGAGATAATTATCGTACAATATTACCATTCAAAGAAAGTCAAGCTCGTGGAGTCTTACAAGATAATATGGCTAATAGTTACAACGGTGAAGATTTCGAAAATGGTTTATTACACTTAAGTAAGTCTGTATTTCCAACTGACAATTTTTTATATCAAGATGGACAATATTTAGACAAAAATACAGTGAACGCATATTTAAGTCCTAAATACTCTAAAGACGAAATTGATAAAATGAGTGAAAGTGAAAAGGAATCTAAAAAAGCTACTGAAAATTTAGGACTTAATCCATCACGCGATGGAGAAACTAAACCAGAAAAAATTGCTGAGACATCTCCTGCATATTTATCTAATATCTTAGAACAAGATTTTTATGATACAAATGATGCAAAAGGAAAAAATATTAAAGGTATGACAATTGGTCTTGCTATGAATAGTGTTTACTATTATCAAAAAGAAAAAGATGGAGAAACATATAGTAAATCTCTAGATAATAAAGAAATCGAAAAACAGGGTAAAGCAATGGCTCAAGAGTTACTTACGCGCCTTAGAGCAAATAAAGATTTAAAAAATATACCAATTCACTTTGCAATATATGTTCAGTCGAGTCAAGATGCAATTACTCCTGGACACTTTATTGCTAATACTACTGTTGATGATAAACAAACTAAAATTAATAAATGGAATAAAATTGATGAGATTTCAGCACTTTTACCTTCAACAGAAGCAGAAAAGTATGACAAAAATCTAAATAATAACTTTAAGCAATTTAATGATGACCTTCAATCTTATTTCTCTAATTTCACTCAAGCAATTGGAAAAGTTAAATTTGTAGATAAGAAACCAAATAGATTAGTGATTGATTTGCCAATTGATTATTATGGACAAGCTGAAACAATAGGAATTACACAATATGTAACAGAACAAGCTAAGAAATATTTTGATAATATTGATAGTTACGAAATTCGAATAAAAGATGGTAACAATTCAAGAGCACTTATTAGTAAAACAAAAGATGACAAAGAACCACAAGTCCATATATATAGTAATTAATAGAGGGTGGGATATAATTCCTAGCAAAATAGCCAGTAAATGAGTGTATTATAAATTCATTTACTGGCTTCTTTATTTACAATACTACGTATTGTTAGCTTGCTTCCTTAGGGGACAGCTTCAGCTTGTTCTGTTCACACAAGAGTCTCGCCAAAACACTTTGTGTTTATATGTAATTTTACATTGAATTACTTAAAAAATAAGGGTCTTTCGTATCAATTAATAAATACTAATAAACTAAATTAACAGGTTCCTTATATATAAAGAATATAACGTGAATCTACTTACTCTACTAATGGCACTCAATATAAGAAAACGAGCAACCCAACGAGTTGAAAATAATCAAAAGTTTATAAAAAAGACAAGTTCTATATTATTTCAATAGAACTTGTCTTTTTTCACTTGTCCAGAAACTTTATGTCCCAGGTTCATTTTTAATATGTTGGAGCCGAGGGGGAGTTGGGACGAAAAATTCAAAATGAGATTTGAACCATCCTTTTAAATATTTAATTAATTAGATTATTTTTCACGAACAATCATTTTTACTTGATTTAACTGTTGTTCAATAGCATAGTCTGATTTATAAGTGAAGATGCTAACAAGGTACGTCACAATAACACTACTAATAAAACCAGGTATAATTTCATACATACCAAATAATTCATTAATATTTGCAAATGGTTTAACCCAGACAATCCAAATAATTACTACGAGTGCCCCAGCAACCATACCACTTATCGCACCTGCACGTGTTAACTTTTTCCAATATAAAGAGAAAAGAACAAGTGGACTAAACGCTGCACCAAAACCAGCCCAAGCATTTCCAACTAAATTAAGTATGGTGTCATTTGGAGACCATGCAATGGCAAGAGCTACAATGGCAACCGCTAACACAGATAGTCTACCAACAAGTACAAATTCTTTTTGATGTGTTTGAGCACGTTCTTCACCGCGAATGAGTTTATAGAAGTCTTCGGTAAGTGAGCTTGAAGTCACTAATAATTGTGAAGAAATTGTACTCATAATTGCAGCTAAAATGGCAGCCAATAAGAAACCACCTACTAGCGGATGGAAAAGAACTTGGCTCATTATAATAAATAATGTTTCAGGATCGTTCATTTTAATGTGATTTTCTGAAATAAATGCAATTCCAGTTAAGCCTACACCAACAGCTCCAAGTAAACCTACAGTCATCCAACTTATCCCTAATCGACGTGCCTTAGGTAAAAGTTTGTGGGATTTAATAGACATAAATCGTACAATAATATGAGGCTGACCAAAATAACCTAATCCCCATGAAAATAATGAAATAATACCTAAAAATGTCGTACCTCTAAATAAATCCATATTAGTTGGTTTCATTTCAGCCACTTGATGGAATGTATCCCACCCACTAAGTTGCATCAAAGCAACAATTGGAACCATTACCATTGCGATAAGCATTATGACTCCTTGGAAGAAGTCAGTAATAGAAACAGCTAAATATCCTCCAAAGAAGGTATACAAAATGACTATAATTGCTACTAGGATAAGCCCAAAATGGTAATTTAATCCAAATGCACTTTCAAACAATTTACCTCCAGAAACGAAGCCAGAGTGCGTATATAAAGTGAAAAAAACAACAATGATAAAACCAGAAATAATTTTAATGATATTATGTGTATCATTCAGACGGTTTTTGAAAAAATCAGGGAGCGTAATTGCATCTCCAGCAACTTCTGTATATACTCTAAGCCTTGGTGCAACAACTAGATAGTTAACATAGGCACCAATAGTTAAACCAATCGTAATCCATATTGCCGATAAACCTGTGCTATAAACTGACCCTGGAAGTCCCATAATCATCCAACCACTCATATCTGAAGCACCGGCTGATAAAGCAGTAATATATGGGCCTATATTTCTCCCACCTAACATATACTCACTTAAATTGCCGCTTGCCTGTTTATAACCATAGTAACCAATCACTAGCAGAATAATAAAATAGATTGCAATCATAATATAAGTCTGCCAGCTTATATTAGCATGATTACCTAAACTTGCGCCTAATACAAACATTGTAATAACCCCCTTTGAAACTTTAAATTTTGTTTTCCTTAACATTATTAGATTGAGAAAAAGAAAGTAACATCCCTTAAATTAGTTACATGTAATATTATACAATGATATTAATAGTTTAGAGAAGTGAAATTTTATCTAAAAATAAATAATCGTTTATTTAATAATTTTGTAAGCGTTATCTAAAAACAAAGAGTTAGTTTAAAAACAAATTTTTTATTATATAAAATTAATATTAATAAATTATCAGGAAAATTTCAGATATATTAATAGATTATTATATGAATGAGTTACATAATTTGTTGTTTTAATTTCCATTTTTTCTAAAGAATGTTTAATTCATTGTATGGAATAATAAATATTTAGATTTTTAACTGAAAATTTGATACAATTTTATGATGAATGAGTGATAAGGAGGCTTTTTTAATAATGACTAAAGTTACACGCGAAGAAGTTGAACATATAGCACATTTAGCAAGACTTCAAATTTCTCCTGAAGAAACGGAAGAAATGGCTAACACACTTGAAAGTATCTTGGATTTTGCAAAGCAAAATGATTCAGCAGACACTGAGGGTGTGGAACCAACATATCATGTCTTAGATTTGCAAAATGTGTTACGTGATGATAAAGCAATCGAGGGTATTCCTCAAGAACTTGCATTAAAAAATGCGAAAGAAACAGAAGATGGTCAATTTAAAGTACCAGCTATCATGAATGAGGAGGACGCTTAAGATGAGTATTCGTTATGAATCTGTTGAAACACTTTCAGAAATGATTAAGAATAAAGAAATTAAACCTTCTGAAGTAGTTAAAGATATTTATGATGCAATTGAGGAAACAGATCCAACAATTAAATCATTTTTAGCTTTAGATAAAGAAAATGCAATTAAAAAAGCTAAAGAATTAGATGAATTACAAGCTAAAGATCAATTCGAAGGTAAATTATTTGGAATCCCAATGGGAATTAAAGATAATATCATCACTAAAGATGTAGAAACGACTTGTGCAAGTAAAATGTTAGAAGGTTTTGTACCGATTTATGAATCTACAGTGATGAATAAATTGCATCAAGAAAATGCAGTGTTAATTGGTAAATTGAATATGGATGAATTTGCAATGGGTGGTTCTACAGAAACATCTTATTTTAAAAAGACTGTAAATCCATTTGATCATCAAGCAGTTCCAGGTGGATCTTCTGGTGGTTCAGCTGCAGCAGTAGCAGCAGGATTAGTACCATTTAGTTTAGGCTCTGATACTGGTGGCTCAATTAGACAACCAGCTGCATATTGTGGTGTAGTAGGTATGAAACCTACATATGGCCGCGTATCACGTTTTGGGTTAGTTGCTTTTGCATCTTCATTAGATCAAATTGGACCAATTACTCGTAATGTCAAAGATAATGCGATGGTATTAGAAGCCATTGTAGGTGTGGATAAAAATGATTCTACAAGTGCACCGGTTGAAGACATTGATTTTACATCTGAAATTGGTAAAGATATCAAAGGCCTTAAAATTGCACTTCCTAAAGAATACTTAGGAGAAGGTGTTAGTGAGGAAGTAAAAACATCCGTAAAACAAGCAGTAGAAACACTGAAATCACTTGGTGCAGAAGTTGATGAAGTGTCATTACCAAATACTAAATATGGTATTCCTTCTTATTACGTAATTGCATCATCTGAAGCATCTGCGAACTTAGCACGTTTTGATGGTATTCGTTATGGCTACCACTCAAAAGAAGCGCAAACATTAGAAGAATTATACAAAATGTCTCGTTCTGAAGGGTTTGGAGACGAAGTTAAACGTCGTATCTTCTTAGGTACTTTCGCATTAAGTTCTGGTTATTATGATGCATTTTATAATAAATCTCAAAAAGTTAGAACATTAATTAAAAATGACTTTGATAAAGTATTCGAAAATTATGATGTTGTTGTAGGACCTACAACTCCAACAACGGCGTTTAATTTAGGTGAAGAAATTGATGATCCTTTAACAATGTATGCAAATGACTTATTAACTACGCCTGTTAACTTAGCTGGTTTACCTGGTATTTCTGTTCCATGTGGCCAATCAAACGGACGTCCAATCGGTTTACAACTTATTGGTAAACCATTTGATGAGAAGACTTTATATCGTGTTGCATATCAATATGAAACACAATTTAACTTACACGACGCATACGAAAAATTATAAGGAGTGGAAATAATGCATTTTGAAACAGTTATCGGACTTGAAGTTCACGTTGAATTAAAAACAGACTCAAAAATGTTCTCTCCATCACCAGCGCATTTTGGGGCTGAACCTAACTCAAATACCAATGTTATTGATTTAGCTTATCCAGGTGTATTACCTGTTGTAAATAGAAGAGCAGTAGATTGGGCGATGCGTGCGTCTATGGCTCTAAATATGGATATTGCTACAAATTCTAAATTTGATCGTAAAAACTATTTTTATCCAGATAATCCGAAAGCATATCAAATTTCTCAATTTGATCAACCAATCGGTGAAAATGGATATATTGACATTGAAGTTGATGGTGAAACTAAACGTATTGGTATTACTCGTCTTCATATGGAAGAAGATGCAGGTAAATCAACTCATAAAGATGGTTACTCATTAGTAGACTTAAACCGTCAAGGTACTCCATTAATAGAGATTGTATCTGAACCAGATATTCGCTCTCCTAAAGAAGCATATGCTTATTTAGAAAAATTACGTTCAATCATCCAATATACTGGTGTATCTGATTGTAAAATGGAAGAAGGTTCACTACGTTGTGATGCTAATATTTCATTACGTCCATACGGCCAAAAAGAATTCGGTACTAAAACTGAATTGAAAAACCTCAACTCATTTAACTATGTAAGAAAAGGTTTAGAATATGAAGAAAAACGTCAAGAAGAAGAATTATTAAATGGTGGCACAATTGGTCAAGAAACACGTCGTTTTGATGAATCAACGGGTAAAACTATCTTAATGCGTGTTAAAGAAGGTTCAGATGATTATCGTTACTTCCCAGAGCCAGATATTGTCCCTTTATACGTAGATGATGAGTGGAAAGAGCGTGTACGTCAAACCATTCCAGAATTGCCTGATGAACGTAAAGCTAAATATGTTAATGAATTAGGCTTACCTGAATATGACGCACATGTATTAACGCTAACTAAAGAAATGTCTGATTTCTTTGAAGGTGCGATTAAACATGGTGCAGACGTTAAACTAACGTCCAACTGGTTAATGGGTGGCGTTAATGAGTATCTTAATAAAAATCAAGTAGATTTAGAAGATACTAAATTAACTCCCGAAAATCTTGCTGGAATGATTAAACTTATTGAAGATGGAACAATGAGTAGTAAAATTGCTAAAAAAGTCTTCCCAGAATTAGCCGAAAATGGTGGAGATGCTAAACAAATTATGGAAGATAAAGGTTTAGTTCAAATTTCAGACGAAGCTACATTATTAAAATTTGTTAATGAAGCTTTAGATAATAATCCACAATCTGTTGAAGATTATAAAAATGGTAAAGGCAAAGCTATGGGCTTCTTAGTGGGTCAAATTATGAAAGCTTCAAAAGGTCAAGCTAATCCACAAAAAGTTAACCAATTATTAAAACAAGAATTAGATAAAAGATAATAACTCATCTAATATGATTTATTGGTATAGGTTTGAGATAATAAAAGACTGTTTACAAAGCGTTCGAGCTTGTGAACAGTTTTTTTATTCGTATTTCTAGAGAAAGACTATTGGATTTTTATAGAGTAGATATGTATATTATTTAGCTTGTTACTATTATTAAAAAGATGATATATACTCTACTTCGTTAGTATCTAACAAAACTTGACAATAAAATGATACTTACAAAAATTTAAAAGAATTGGTATAAATACTTTTAACTCATTCATAAATCATTTAATATAGTGTTATGTAAAAAAAGTAGAGGGATAACTTATGAGAAAACGAGCAAGAATCATTTATAATCCAACTTCTGGAAAGGAGCTATTTAAACGCACCTTACCAGATGTTTTAATAAAATTAGAACGCGCAGGTTATGAAACAAGTGCTTATGCAACTGAACGAGAAGGAGATGCTACACTCGAAGCGGAACGTGCACTTAAACTAAACTATGATATTATTATAGCCGCTGGTGGTGATGGCACTTTAAATGAAGTTGTAAATGGAATTGCTGAGCAACCTAATAAACCTAAATTAGGCATTATACCTATGGGGACAGTTAATGATTTTGGACGAGCTTTACATTTGCCTAATGATATTATGGGTGCAGTAGATGTTATTATTGAAGGTCATACGACAAAAGTAGATATTGGAAAAATGAATAATCGATATTTTATAAATTTAGCCGCTGGAGGAAAACTCACACAGGTATCCTATGAAACGCCTAGTCGCTTAAAATCTATTGTTGGACCTTTCGCTTACTATATAAAAGGTTTCGAAATGTTGCCACAAATGAAGGCAGTTGATTTGAGAATTGAATACGATGATGAAGTATTTCAAGGGGAAGCATTGTTATTCTTACTAGGACTTACGAATTCAATGGCAGGCTTTGAAAAACTAGTACCTGATGCTAAGTTAGATGATGGGTATTATACTTTAATTATTGTTGAGAAAGCAAATTTAGCTGAATTAGGTCATATAATGACATTAGCTTCTCGAGGAGAACATACAAAACATCCTAAAGTAATATATAAGAAAGCGAAGTCAATTAATATTTCATCGTTTACAGATATGCAATTAAATGTAGATGGAGAATATGGTGGTAAACTACCTGCAAACTTTTTAAATTTAAAGCAGCATATTGAAGTTTGTACACCTAAAGATATTTATAATGATGAACTATCAAAAAATAATTAAATTATTTGTTAATTAAATTGATTATGGAAAATGAAATAATAAGTTGAAAAGAGGTTATCTATAATTTCTGAGTTAAAAATGTAAGAAGTTATACGTACCTCTTTTTCATATGGAGTGAAAAATGATGATGATTAATAAAAATGATGTATTAAAAGGAAAAGTGATAGACTTAACGCATGAGGGACATGGTGTGATTAAATTGGATCGTTATCCTATTTTTGTTCCTAATGTGTTAATTGATGAAGAAATAGAGTTTAAGATAATCAAAGTAAAGAAAAATTTTGCTATTGGTAAACTGTTAAAAGTATTAAAACAAAGTGCACAAAGAGTAACTCCACCTTGTATATATTATTGGAAATGTGGAGGTTGTCAGTTACAACATATGTCTTATGAAGCTCAACTTAAAATGAAAAAACAACAAGTCGTTAATTTATTTCATAAGAAAGCTAAATTTGATCAAACCGTAATTCACGATACTATAGGCATGGAAAACCCATGGCGATATAGAAACAAATCCCAACTTCCTATAGGTAAAGATAAAGATAATAAAACGATAATGGGATATTACCGTCAAAGAAGTCATGACATAATTGATATGGAAAGTTGCTTAATACAAGATGAGAAGCAACAAGAACTTATGAATGATATAAAACAATGGTTAAATGAATTGAATGTAAGTATTTATAGTGAAAAAAATAAAAAAGGGTTAGTACGTCATGTAGTTATTCGGACAAGCCACTACACAAATGAAATTATGGTTATATTTGTAACAAATGGCACTAAATTTAATGAAGTTGAAACTTTAGTACGTAGACTTACACGCACATATCCTAACATAACAAGTATTAAGCAAAATATAAATAATTCACATTCAAATGTTATTATGGGTAAACAATCGATAACTTTATACGGAAAAGATAAAATTACAGACCAGTTAAGTGAAACTATTTTTGAAATCAGCGATCAATCATTTTATCAAATTAATTCTATTCAAACAGAAAAATTATATCAAAAAGCTATTGACTACGCTCAATTAAGTGGAAATGAAATTGTTTTAGATACATATTGTGGTATAGGAACGATTGGACTTTACATGGCACCAGTAGCTAAACATGTATATGGGGTTGAAATTGTGCCATCAGCAATTCAAGATGCTAAGCAAAATGCTTTAATTAATCATTTTGATAATACAACGTTTGAATGTGGTAAAGCAGAAGAAGTGATAATTGATTGGAAACAAAAAGGAATAGAACCTGATATTGTCATGGTAGATCCTCCTCGAAAAGGGTGCGATCAAGTCTTTATAGAAACATTATTAGAGTTAGCACCTAAGCGCATTGTATATATTTCATGTAATCCATCAACACAACAGAGAGATGCCAAGATTTTAGCTAGTCTATATAATTTAAAGGAAATGACACCCGTCGATATGTTCCCCCACACAACACATATTGAAACTGTGGCATTATTTGAAAGAAAAACATTGTAATTAAATAATGTAAATAAAAAACCTTCATAAGTCTCAATATTCGTATACAATGCATTTATAAAGTGTTTTCTTTTAGGGTGCAGTATACTATTATTGAGGCTTATTTTATTTAAAAGGAGGGAGACAATGGCAGAAAGGAGAATCGTCCATATTGACATGGATTGTTTCTATGCTCAAGTAGAAATGAGAGATAATCCTAAATTACGAGGAAAACCTGTCATTGTAGGTGGAAAAGCGAGTAATCGAGGAGTTGTTTCAACCGCTTCATATGAAGCACGTAAATATGGTGTTCATTCAGCGATGCCTATGTCCCAAGCTCATAAATTATGTCCAAATGGATACTATGTTAGAGCAAGATTTGACGTATATCGTGAAGTTTCTAGTAAGATAATGGAAATTTTTAAACAGTACACTGAAATTGTAGAACCTCTAGCACTAGATGAAGCATATTTAGATATTACTCATTTAGTTAAATCTGATAGACCAGCTTCAAAGATTGCTTCAAATATACGTAAAGATATCTTAAATAAAACAGGATTAACGTCTTCTGCTGGAGTCTCTTATAATAAATATTTAGCTAAATTAGCAAGTGGAATGAATAAACCAAATGGGATGATGATTATTCATTATCAGAATGTACATGAAATACTAATGAACTTAGATATTGGTGATTTTCCAGGGATTGGAAAAGCTTCTAAAAAAATCATGCATGAACATGATATTTATACTGGTAAAGATCTATATAGCAAATCAGAATTTGAATTGATTCGTTGGTTTGGAAAAAAGGGGCGCGGACTTTATCAAAAAGCAAGAGGTATTGATTATAGTGAAGTAAAAACAAGTAGAATTCGTAAGTCAGTAGGTACCGAAGGGACATTTTCAACAGATATTAATGATGATAAAGAGATTTTACAAAAAATATGGGAACTTTCTGGTAAAACTTCTGAGCGATTGAATCAATTACAAAAGTCTGGCACAACAGTTACTGTTAAAATCAAAACGCATCGGTTTGAAACTTACTCTAAACAAAGAAGTTTGAGAGAAGCGGTAAGTAAAGACACTGATATTTATAATATAGCTTATGATTTGTATAATGAATTAAAAGATCCTGATACACCCATCAGATTAATTGGTGTTACAGTAGGGCATTTAGAGCAATCAACACATCAAAATATGACAATTTATGATTTTATTTAAAGATAGAGATAGATAAGACGTTTTAAATTAACTATTTCTATCTTTTAAATTTTTACCATAAAATTGAAGCATACTTTGTAGGCTATCATAGTGTTTTAATAATCTATAAGTAATCATTGCACAAGCTTTTGCGTCATTCAGTGCATCATGATGGCCATGAAAATCTAAATTGTAATGGTTCATTAGATGTTTTAGCCCATATCGATAAGCTTTAATCGTACGTCTAGCCAATTGATAAGAGCAGAAATAGGTGAGTGAGGGAATAGGTATGTTTAAATGTTTTAAACTTTGATGTAATACACTCATATCAAAAGCAGCATTATGTGCCACTACAGGTAACTGATTTATAAACTGCATCATGTATGGAAAGACTTCTTCAAATCCTGGTGAATCTTTAACGTCCTTAGGGTGAATACCGTGAACATACATATTTGTTTCTGAAAAATAGTCATAAGGATTAACAAGTGTGTAAAACGTTTCAACTATCTTGTTATCTACTACCTTTACCATACCGATAGAACAAATACTTGTTCTTTTTTTATTTGCAGTTTCAAAATCCAACGCTATAAATGAATTTTTAACCATACTATATTCCTTTCTAGTAATTAAAATGAATTATTCACAGTTTAACAGATAGGACAGTTTAAATATAAATAATTGCTTTATTCTTCCATAATCTTTATTTTAAATAGGAAAGTAAAAAATAAGATACTGAATTTAAAGTGAAATAGTTATAATTAAAAATGTAATTAGTTATTTTTAATTGAGAATGTTTTTTGTTACCTTAGATACATGGTATAATAATTCGAGTGAATTATGCGAGGAGGAAATACATGAGACAATGGACAGCAACATACCTGGCTAAACTAGCACGCAAGATAAGTATTGCAGCAGGGAAAAAGGGAACTGATTTACCTGGCCAAATTGCTCGCAAAGTAGATCAAAATATTTTAAGAAAGTTAGCATCACGAGTTGATGATATCGTTTTTATCAGTGGAACAAATGGTAAGACAACAACTTCCAATTTAATTGGGCACACTTTAAAAGCAAATAATATAGAAATTATTCATAATAATGAGGGTGCTAACATGGCTGCTGGTATTACTTCGGCATTTATAATGAAAAATAATAAAGATATCAAAGTAGCGGTCATTGAAATTGATGAAGGTTCAATACCAAGGGTATTAAAGGAAGTTACACCTTCAATGATGGTGTTCACTAATTTCTTTCGTGATCAAATGGATCGATTTGGTGAAATTGATATTATGGTTAATAATATTGCGAAATCAATTAGTAATAAAGGTATTAAATTAATTTTAAATGCTGATGATCCCTTCGTAAGCCGTTTGAAAATAGCGAGTGATTCAATTGTATATTACGGAATGAAAGCCTATGCACATGAATTTGAACAAAGTACTATGAATGAAAGTAAATATTGTCCCAATTGTGGTAGATTATTAACTTATGATTATACTCATTATAACCAATTAGGACATTATCACTGTGAATGTGGATTTAAACGTGAAGTGCCTAAATATGAAGTTTCACAATTTAAGGTGCAGCCATTTATCGATATGAATGTGAATGATGCACATTTTGAAATGAAAATTGCTGGTGATTTTAATGCTTTTAATGCACTTGCTGCATATTCAGTATTAAAAGAATTGGGCTTAGATAATGTTGCAATTCGTAAAGGATTTGAAACATACACTTCAAATAACGGTCGAATGCAATACTTTAAACTCGGTCAAAAAGAAGCAATGATTAATTTAGCTAAAAATCCTGCTGGCATGAATGCAAGTCTATCAGTCGGAGATCAACTTGAAGGAAAGAAAATATATATTATAAGTTTGAATGATAATGCAGCTGATGGTAGAGATACATCATGGATTTATGATGCAGATTTTGAAAAATTACGTAATCAAGATATTGAAAAAATTATTGTAACGGGTACAAGAGCAGAAGAGTTACAACTTAGATTGAAATTAGCTGAAGTAGACGTTCCAATTATTTTAGAGAAAGATATTTATAAAGCTACAGCTTTAACTATGAATTATTCAGGCTTTACAGTAGCGATTCCAAATTATACGTCACTTTCACCTATGTTGGAACAACTTAATCGCTCATTTGCAGGAGGACGCTAGATATGTACGAATTAACAGTTTTTCATTTTATGTCGGATAAATTAAATTTATATAGTGATATTGGAAATATTATTGCTTTAAAACAGAGAGCAAAAAAACGCAATATCGATTTAAAAGTCATTGAAATTAATGAAACTGAGGGAGTTACATTAGAAAATTGCGATATTTTCTTTATTGGTGGGGGCAGTGATAGAGAACAAAGCATTGCTACTAAAGAATTAAGCAAAATTAAAACGACATTAAAAGACGCAATAGAAGATGGAATGCCTGGTTTAACAATTTGTGGTGGGTATCAATTTTTAGGTACAAAATATATTACCCCTGATGGCACAGAATTAGAAGGACTTGGAATTTTAGACTTTTATACAAAGTCAAAAACAAATCGTTTAACTGGGGACATCGTAATTAAAAGTGATACATTTGGAACAATAGTAGGTTTTGAAAATCACGGTGGTCGTACATATCATAACTTTGATACATTGGGACATGTAATAGCAGGATATGGAAATAATGAAGATGATAAAAAAGAAGGTATTCATTATAAAAATTTATTAGGAACTTATCTACATGGACCAATCTTACCGAAAAATCATGAACTTACTGATTATTTATTAGAAAAAGCATGTGAGCGTAAAGGAATTCCGTTTACACCACAACAATTAGATAATACTGAAGAAGAAGCTGCGAAACATGTCATTGTAGAACGTTCAGAAAAACAATAAAAACGTTGGATGAATTGAATTATTTCAATTTCATCCAACGTTTTTTTATATTTTATTAAATCGATTATCAAGTAAATTATAAATAAGCAAGATTTCGTAAATAACATGACTTTTAATTTGATTCTTATCGAATTCTTCTAATATTTTCACTGAAGATTTTAAAGTAGATATAGATTGAGGTTCTCTTTTAAAAACTTCATTTAAAGGAATGTTGTTGATACTATTACTAATTTTTATAATTGCCATTTTTTCCTCAGTAGTAAAACGAATATTTACATTTTTTGGTAAATAGATAATATTTGATAAATGCGTAGCAAGAAGTCTATCGATATAAGCTCTATTAGACATATCTTTTAATTGTTTCCATTTATCTTCGTTATTATGATGATAGCGTAATTCATCTCGTTGATAACTCATTAAAGTATCTGTTTTTTTATTCATGTCGGATAATGTTGCTAATGAAGTATTACTATCATCTGAATCAAATTTTCCTAATAATAATTCATGACATCTAGAAGCGAATAGTTTATACAATTTGTATTCTGAATGAATTAGGTTCTCTTCTATTTGATGATAATATTTAGGTGGTAATACTAAAAAGTTTACTAGACCAGCAGTTACCAGACCAATTAAGGCTGTTAAGAGTCTTGAGAAAAAGTTAAAAAGATACGCTTCATGAATACCAGGTATCATAGCAACTGAAGTTAATACTGCGACAGTTGTACCGACTTGGAGATTTAATTTCGTACATACTAAAATAGTAAAAATAGCACTAAATGTATAAGTAAATGGAGATTGGTCGCCAAATATATATGTGAAAATAACTGCAAACAATGCACCAATAACAGTAGCAGGAAGTCGACGATAACCTTTTCGTAAAGAAGCTTTTGCAGTTGGTTCGACTGAAACAATTGCTGTTAAAATAGCAAAAATAGGAGTTAAGTTTAATAGTAAACAAAATAAAGTTGTTAGAAAAGTAGCTAGACCCGTTTTTATTGTTCTAGCTCCTATAATATGTTTATACCATTGATTCATATTGTTAAATCCTCTCAAAAAAAGAACGTAATGATTGTAATGTTAGAATAAGCTTAATACCAATCTTGATTTAGTGATGCATCAATTCTATTGATATTTACGTTTCCCACTTAGTATATCAAAAAATTTTTGGTATAATAAAGAGGAATATTTTTTTAAAGGAACGGGATAATATGATTGTAAAAACAGATGAAGAATTACAAGCGTTAAAAGAAATAGGGTACATATGTGCGAAAGTGCGAGATACAATGCAAGAAGCAACTAAACCAGGTATTACTACAAAAGAATTAGATAATATCGCTAAAGAATTATTTGAAGAACATGGTGCAATCTCAGCACCGATTCATGATGAGAAATTCCCAGGTCAAACATGTATTAGCGTAAATGAAGAAGTAGCTCATGGGATACCTAGCAAACGTGTTATTCGTGAAGGTGACTTAGTTAATATAGACGTTTCGGCGTTGAAAAATGGGTATTATGCAGATACTGGTATTTCTTTTGTAGTAGGAGAAGCGGACAATCCTTTAAAACAAAAAGTATGTGATGTAGCACTTGAAGCTTTCGATGCAGCAATGGCCAAAGTAAAACCAGGTACAAAACTAAGTAATATTGGTAAAGCAGTACATGCTACAGCACGTAAAAATGATTTAACTGTCATTAAAAACTTAACAGGCCACGGTGTAGGACAATCTTTACATGAATCACCAAGCCATGTTATGAATTATTATGATCCTAAAGATAAAACACTTTTAAAAGAAGGCGTAGTTATTGCAGTAGAACCTTTTATTTCATCTAAAGCAACATTTGTTACTGAAGGTAAAAATGATTGGGCATTTGAAACTAGAGATAAAAGTTTTGTAGCTCAAATTGAGCATACTGTCATTGTTACGAAAGATGGTCCGATTTTAACAACAAAAATTGATTAAGAATAAAGAGGCTGGGACATAAATAATGTCTCAGGCTTTTTATATATGTTGAGTCAATGATTGCATTGAACATACGCTTATATCAAGCTTTTTTCAACTCTATGGTGGGATTCATCTCACTCTCTTTTTATGACTAACGTTGTTCTACTTTGCCAAATTTCCAAATTAGTGTAGAAATAAGCAATGTTGTAATTAAGAATAAAACTACTAAAATTTAGCCTAAATAGTCAAATTGAATTGACTGAACAATATTCCAAAAAACACTTTAAGATGAAGTTTGTCTCCCATAGTTTGAAGTAATTCAATTAATCCTATACTCAATGCTATAATTACTGAAATTGCTGTAATGGTAATATTATAGTAAATTTTTCGTATTGGATTAAAGAATGCCAATAAAACGAGTGATGAAACCACGTGATTCCAATAATGCATCTAACTCTTCATTACGTAGTCATGAAAAAGTTTTATTAATGAAATTTTAATGAATAAATTTAATATTCTAATACGTAATAAAAAGAATCCAGATACTAGTATCCCAATGATATCTCCTATGTTCAGGAAATATGAAAGTTCCTCTTTAGCCCATTTTACTGAAATTCCTAGCAAAATAGACATTAAAAACACAACTGTTGAATAGTCGATAGAGAAATAAAAACCAACACCAACAGGATTTCTTTATTGTTGAAGTAATTTACAGACTGTATTATCAATAGCAGCAATATGATTAGTATCGAATACATGATGTAGTCCAAGAGTACAGGATAAAATTTCCATGCTAAATAATAAATGGTTAGTATCAGCAATAAATAAAAAATTAAAGCCAATAATGTGTAGTAAAATGACTATTAAGATATATGGAAGCCAACTTAATTCTCTTTTTTGAATTGTATTCAACTCATATAACCTACTTTCAAACTAAAATATACATCATTATATGCTAATTTTGATTAATAATAAATCGATTTAACTATAAATTTAATTTAGCACTATTTATAGCATACTCTTCGATAAATTACTCCTACTTAAGTATGAGGATAAAATGGTTCCTAGGGCTATATTAATTAAGATTGCACTCATTTATAATAAAGTTTAATCAACGATGAGGTGGTTCTATGAATTATTTAGATTTATATTTACAACACTTTTTAAAAATTATTGTAAAAAATAATATCAACGATTATCGCTCTTTATTAGATGATAAGCTTCAGAGTATGGAGCGATATATAAAGTATTTGAAAAATAAAAAAGAAAAAATGAATACATTAATTGACAGTTTATCTACTACACTAGAGAATAAGTATATTGATATGATAAATATGTATAACATAAAGAATGCTCAAGAAGTTCATAATTATGAAATTGATTTATTAAAACAACGTTTAGATAAATTTGAATCATATTATGCAAAAATTGAAGCAAATATTCATCGATGTACGAAAGAACGTATTGCTACAGAAGAACAATTTGTAATGATTAAACAAATGAGTTACGTAGCTTAATTAAAATCAGGAGGCGACACATTGACACGTAAATACATATCTACAGAATTATTGATTATTTTTACAGCGCTAATGATAATCGCTAACTTTTATTACATCTTTTTTGAGAAAATTGGATATTTATTTATTTTATTATTAGGATGTATATTAATTTATGTAGGATACCTTTACTTTCATAAAGTAAGGGGTTTATTAGCGTTTTGGATTGGAGCATTACTCATAGCGTTTACATTATTATCCAATAAATACACGATTATTATTTTATTTATTTTTTTAGTAATCATTATTATCAGATACTTAATTTTTAAATTTAAACCCTTGAAAATTGTAGCCTCAGAAGAAGAAATGACATCGCCTCAATTTATTAAGCAACGTTGGTTAGGTGAGCAGCGTACTCCGGTATATGTGTACAAATGGGAGGATGTCCAAATTCAGCATGGAGTTGGAGATGTTCATATTGATATGACTAAAGCAGCAAACATCAAAGAAAATAATACAATTGTGGTTAGACATATTTTAGGTAAAGTACAACTCATTGTTCCAGTTAATTATAATATTAATCTGCATATGGCAGCTTTTTATGGTACAGCTTATATAAATGGTCAAGCATATAAAGTAGAAAACAATCATGTTCAAGTAGAAGAGAAGCCTAAAGAAGAAAATTATAGTGTAAATATATACGTATCAACATTTATAGGTGATGTTGAGGTGATTTATCGATGAATCACTATTTAAGAGCAATAGGATCCATGCTAATTTTAGTGTATAGCATGCTAACTGCCTTTTTATTTATAGATAAAGTATTTGTAAATATTATATATTTTCAAGGAATGTTCTATACTCAAATATTTGGTATACCAGTGTTTCTATTTCTAAATTTAGTGATTATCTTACTTTGTATTATCGTTGGCTCTGTATTAGCTTATAAAATAAATCAACAAAATGATTGGATAAAGAATCAAATTGAACACGCAATTGAAGGTGAAACGGTAGGAATTAATGATAAAAACATAGAATTGTATAATGAAACAATTGATATTTATCAAACGTTAGTGCCTTTAATTCAAGAATTACAGCGGTTAAGAATTAAAACTCAAAATTTAACAAATGAAAATTATAATATGAACGATATTAAAGTTAAAAAAATTATAGAAGATGAGCGTCAGCGCTTGGCAAGGGAGTTACATGATTCAGTAAGCCAACAACTTTTTGCAGCAAGTATGATGCTATCAGCGATAAAAGAAACTGAACTTGAACCACCACTTAATCAACAGATTCCAGTACTTGAAAAGATGGTACAAGAATCCCAATTAGAAATGCGAGCACTGTTATTACATTTACGACCTTTAGGACTTAAGGATAAATCATTAGGAGAAGGTATTAAAGATTTAGTCATTGACTTACAAAAGAAAGTACCTATGAAAGTGATTTATGATATACAAGATTTTAAAGTTCCTAAAGGAATTGAAGATCATTTATTTCGAATTACACAAGAAGCAATTTCCAATACATTAAGACATTCTGATGGGACTAAAGTTACAGTAGAATTATTTAACCAGCAAGACTATTTATTATTAAGAATTCAAGATAATGGTAAAGGCTTTAACGTAGATGAAAAAGTAGAACAAAGTTATGGATTGAAAAATATGAGAGAACGCGCATTAGAAATAGGAGCTACATTTCATATCGTGTCTTTACCGGATTCAGGAACTAGAATAGAGGTAAAAGCACCTTTAACGAAAGAGGAGGGTAAATATGACGATTAAAGTATTATTTGTAGATGATCATGAAATGGTTAGAATTGGTATTTCAAGTTATTTGTCTACTCAATCTGATATTGAAGTAGTAGGAGAAGGGGCATCAGGAAGAGAGGCAATTGAAAAAGCACATACGCTAAATCCTGATTTAATTTTAATGGATTTGTTGATGGATGATATGGATGGTGTGGAAGCGACAACACAAATCAAAAAAGATTCGCCACATATCAAAGTAGTTATGTTGACAAGTTTTATTGAAGATAAAGAAGTGTATAGAGCGCTTGATGCAGGGGTTGATAGTTATATATTAAAAACGACAAGTGCTAGTGATATTGCTGAAGCAGTAAGAAAAACTCATCGTGGAGAATCTGTATTTGAGCCAGAAGTTTTAGTGAAAATGAGGAATAGAATGAAGAAAAGAGCAGAATTATATGAAATGCTCACTGAACGTGAAATGGAAATATTGTTACTAATTGCTAAAGGATATTCTAATCAAGAAATTGCAAGTGCTTCACATATTACAATTAAAACAGTAAAAACACATGTAAGTAATATTCTTAGTAAGCTAGAAGTACAAGATAGAACGCAAGCGGTCATTTATGCATTTCAACATAATTTAATTCAATAATAAAAAAACTTATAAATATGAAAGTGAGTCAGAATTTACTTTTGTATTCTTCGTTCAACACTGGCCCTCGAACCCCAACTTGCGTTGCTTGTAGACTTTCTTGATGAAAGTCTCTATGTTGGGGCCCCGAACCCCAACTTGCGTTGCCTGTAGACTTTCTTGATGAATTTTTCTTTAATTGAGTCCCACAATTATTGGAAAAGTTTGAGACGAAGGTATTTTCAATTTAGTCATCGACTGTCAATATAAAAAATGCCTGAGACATTTAATGATGTCCCAGGCTCTTTCACGTAGAGAGTTTTTCATTAGAAAATTACTTTTCTAAATCTATTTATCATTATCTTTATCAAATTTATCTTTAATTTTATCAACAACAGATTCTTGTTTACTATGATTATCATTTGGTGTAGGATCCACATCATAGTTTTTTTCATATTTAGATGATGCTGTAGGATCGTATTCATATTTAGTATTTTCACTATAGTGATTTTCATTATTATCATCATGTTTCAAGGCAGCTTCTTCAGGTGTAGAACCTTTAATGACATGTCTTTGATGAATGATTGCATTAATTTCAGCGCCGATGATGATAATGAAACATGTAATATAAATCCATAGTAATAAAATGATGATTCCAGCAAGACTACCATATGTTTTAGAATAGTTACCAAAGTTAGATAAATACCAACCAAATGCAAAAGATCCTAATAACCATACAATAGAAGTAAAGATTGCACCAGGATATACAGATTTAAACTTAGTCTTAACGTTAGGTGCTACTGAATATAATGTTAAGAATAAGAGAATAATAACGATAAGTGGTAACAATACACGCACTAAATCAAATATCCACGCAACTTGTTGGTCTAACCCTAACGGACCAAAGAGATGTTCTTTAATAAAATTACCAAATGTAGGTAATGTTAGAGCTACAGCTAATACAATAGCCATAACAATTGTAAACACAACGCTTAATAATTTAAGAACAATAGGATTACGAGCATCTTCAACATCATAAGCAACATTAAATGAATTCATAATCGCTGTCATACCATTTGATGCTGACCAAATCGCTAAAATCAAACCAACTGATAATAAGCTACCACTAGAGTTACTTGTAATATCTTTAAAAATTTTAGTAACGATATCCGCAGTTTCAGCAGGTGCATTTTGACTGACTAAGTCTTTAATTTGCTGAGGATCAATTTGAAATAATGGCAATAAAGTTAATAAAAAGATTAGCATTGGGAATAAAGCCAACACAAAGTGATATGTCATTTGAGCCGCTAAGCCTGAAGCATCATCTTTCCCAATACGATAAATAAGGTAAGATAAAAAATTAGAGTTTTTAGTATATTTAGCAGGTTTATTTAACCTAGAAACGAAAAAAACTTGTTTATCTTTTTTAGGCTTCTTTGATTGAAATTCCTGAGGTTCTACGTATGTACGATCAACCTTTATTTTCTCTTTATTTTTTCTCTCTTTTTCCTTAATAGAGTTAAGGTACTTTGAGTTTGATTGATTTTTTTTTGACATAAGCGTCTCCTTAAAATTTAATTCTAAAATAAAGGCAAAACTGCCTAAGTAAAAGGAATATTGCCTTTATTTTATGTCAATTATATTTGATTAGCTAAGACGATTGTTTTTACGATTTACAAATGTATCTTTAGCATCTTTAATTGATTTTTCTAATTCTGGATTATTACGACGAATTTCTTCGATTGTATCTTTCCAATACAATACTTCATTTTTAATTGAAGTAATTTTAGAAGGTTTACGAGAATGATTACCTTCTTTAATATCTTTAAATGATTGTACTAATGCATTACGTGTTGATTTATCTGCTAAAGTAGCAGCACCACCAATGATAGCACCAATGATAATGCCTGGAACAAATTTGTTTTCCATTTTAGTTACCCCTCTTTCAAATTAGCATCTTTAACGATGAAATCTATTAAATTGTCACAAGATGATTGTACCATGTCATATACACCTTCGAAATTATTTGTGTAATAAGGATCAGGTACATCAGTCTCTTCCATGTTACTAAATTCTAGCAGTTTGAACAATTGACCTTTAAGATTAGGATTAATTGATTTAATATTATCTACATTACTTTGGTCCATAGCGATAATATAATCAAAATCATCATCAGGTTCAAATAATTCACTAACAATACCATCAAACGGTATATGATGCTGTTTTAAAATTTTTTGAGTACCTTGATGAGGAGGTTCACCTAAATTCCAACGTCCAGTACCTCTAGAGTGTACAGTAACATCAGAAATACCACGTTCTTTTAATCGTTGACGCATAATTGCTTCAGCCATTGTAGAACGACAAATATTTCCAAGACATACAAAAGCTATATCTACCATCTTGTAATCCTCCAAACTTTAATATATAAACTATTTTATAGTTATTTTTAATATTTATAAAGTCATAATTTTACTATTTTCAATAAAAGTTTAATAAATTTTTATACTTTGATAAAATGTGATAATAAAGAGGTGAAATAAATGACACAGAATAATGAAGAAATGATTAAAAATATTCGAAAGAAATTAAATATTGTCAATCAAGCTTTACTTAATCCAGAAAAATTTAAAGATACAGATACAAAGGATATTAAAGAAATTCATAATTTTGTTATGTCTAAAGATTCATTTTCACCAAGTGAAATTACAGCTATAGCTGATGAATTAGGTAATTTACGTCACGAGTAAGGAGAATTTAAATGACTAATCAGGATTATCAATACAAATTAAAACAATATGCAGAATTATTAGTAAAAGTGGGTTTGAATGTTCAACAAAATCAACCTGTATTTATAAGAACATCTGTAGAAACTATAGAATTAACGCGCTTAATTGTTGAAATTGCCTATCAAGAAGGGGCTTCAGATGTAAGAGTACTATATTCAGATCCTATCTTGGAACGCTTAAAATATGAGAATGAATCTGTAGATTATTTTGAAAACAATGCTGTTAAACCTTATGATGTTGAAGAACGCATGGACTATGCACAAAGAGGAGCAGCGAACTTAGCGCTTATTTCAGGTGACCCAGATTTACTAAATGGCATTGATGCAGAAAAATTAAAAGCTTCTCAATCTAATTATGGACAAGCATTTAAAGGATATATGGAAGGTAGCCAAAAAAATTCGTTTCCATGGGTAGTAGCTGCATTTCCATCTAAAGCATGGGCAAAACGTGTGTATCCTAATTTACCTGAAGAAGAAGCATACAGTCAATTTATCGATGAAGTATTTGAAATTGTACGAGTAGATGGGAATGATCCAATAAAAAATTGGGAGCAACATGTAAAAGCTCTAAGTGTACACGCAAATAAACTTCAAAGAAAAAATTATAAAGCATTACACTATATTTCTGAAGGCACTGATTTAATAGTAGGACTTCCAGAAGGACACATTTGGGAAGATGCGACAAGCTATGTAAATGGAAATCAACAACCATTTATTGCAAACATCCCAACGGAAGAAGTATTTACTGCGCCAGATAGAAATCATGTAGATGGATATGTAACAAATAAATTGCCATTAAGTTATAATGGTAATATTATTGATGGATTTACTTTAACATTTAAAAATGGAGAAATTATCGATGTTAAAGCAGAAAAAGGTGAAGCAGTATTAAAAGATTTAATTAGTACAGATGAAGGTTCTAAACGATTAGGAGAAGTTGCACTAGTTCCAGACGATTCACCAATTTCAAATCGTAATACTATTTTCTATAATACTTTATTTGACGAAAATGCATCTTGTCATCTTGCTATTGGTTCAGCATATGGTTTTAACATTAAAGGTGGCACAGAAATGTCAACTGAAGAAAAAATAGCAAGTGGATTAAATGATTCTAATGTTCATGTGGACTTTATGATTGGAAGTTCAGATTTAACAATATATGGTATCTTACAAGACGGTTCTAAAGAATTAGTTTTCGAAAATGGAAATTGGAAACAATAACTCATTTAAATTAAAAATTGGAGGAATAAAGTATGTCAAATTCTGAAATAAATAAAAAATCTATGTCTGATTCAAAAAGTATTAAAACACGACAAGTATTTCCTCAAGATACTAACCATCACCATACACTGTTCGGTGGATCATTGATGGCTAACATTGATGAAATAGCTGCAATTACAGCAATGAAACATGCGAATGCACCAGTAGTTACCGCTTCTACCGATTCAGTTGATTTTTTAAGACCTATAAAAACAGGAGATATTACTTCTTATGAAGCAATGGTAAGTTACGCTGGTTCTAGTTCAATGGAAATTTGCGTACAAATTATTATTGATGATGTGTTAACTAAGGAAAGACATTTAGCAGCATTAAGCTTTTTAACATTTGTAGCTTTAGATGAAAACGGAAAACCAACACGTGTTCCTAAAGTGTATCCTGAAACACAAATAGAAAAGTGGTTTTATGAAGGTGCACCAACACGTGTTCAACGAAGAAAAGAACGCAGAGAAGAAAGTAAAAAAACGATTGAATTTTTATCCGAAGCACAGCATATAGAACATATTTAAGATTTCTAATAAAAGCCATTCCATATGATATGACTCATATGAAATGGCTTTTAATTTTATTGGAAAATATGTTCAGTATGCATTGCGATTTCGTTTTCTCTAAAGTTAGTATTTGGATAATACATATTTTTAACTAGTACGTTTGGCCCTAAGCATTGGAAAGCTTCACAATGACAATTTAAAGATTTTGCTAAATCTGTTGATAACCAGGCATCAAACACATCAGTTAGCTTATCATTTTTAATGTTAGAAATTGTTCCATTTTCATCACCAAAATCCGTTACAATAACATCTCCACTAAATACATTTACATTTAAGCGACTACGACCATCGGGATCATTTCGAACAGTGACATTTTTTTCATTTCTTAAACGCTCAAGTAAAAGTTGGTCATTTTCATCGTTAATGCAAGGATAAATTGGCAAGGTACCGAATAGCATCCAAATATCTTTATCACGTATATCTAGCAAGTGATGGATTGCTTGTTTCATTTCTTTTAAGGATAACACATTTAGCTGACTTGCAAAGTCTGCAGGGTACATAGGATGAACTTCATGACGACGACATTTCATATCATTAACAATTTCCTTGTGAATTTTATCCAAATAAGGTAAGGTGCTTTGGTTTAACATTGTCTCTGCAGAAACAAACATACCCTGATCAGATAAAGTGCTAGCATTATCTAACATTTGCTCATACAATTTAAGTTTTGCCTTAAGGGGAGGTTGTTTTTTCATTGCACCAAATCCTACATCAGTGAATTCTTGAATAGTTCCCCAATTATGAGAAATATGCATAACATCAATATATTCTGCAATATCTAAATATCGATCTTGAGGTAAAGTTAAATTTGAGTTCATTTGTACATATATGCCTCTTTGATGAGCATATTTTAATAAAGGTTTAACTACGTTTTTTATAGATTTCTTTGAAAACATAGGTTCTCCACCTGTGATCGACATAGTACGTAAATTGGGGATTTCATCTAAGCGTTGGTAAATAAGGTTCATAGGTAATGGATCAGGATCTTTTGTTTGTAACGTATAACCAACTGCACAGTGACTACATCTCATATTACATAAATTTGTAGTAGTAAATTCTACATTACTTAAAGTGAGTTGATCGAATTGTTTAATATCATTATAAGCTTCCCATGGATCATTATAAATTGAGATTGCTTGTTTAATTTTTGATGTTATCATTATAAAAACTCCTAAACTTTTAAAACATTCTACTTTACAAAATTACAATAAATATTATTAGAATTATATCTCTTTTTGTCAAATTTTGTTAGGATAGTTATGAATAAAAGTTAAAAATATTATTTATAAGGAGTTAAATTCCGATGGATGAAAAACAAACTATTGAACAAATTAAAACAAGATTATCTAAATTTTTAGAAGATATTGATCATGTTAATCCGGATGAAGTAAGTGTAAAAGATATTGATGAATGGATTGGACTATTAGATCAATTAGAAGAAAAAGTTAAGTTAGTTTCTAAGTAATCGTGGAGCATGAAAAAATTTTTAACTAAATTTAATATTTACGTTTAAAATATCTTAAATTTGTCTATAAATTAAATATAATAAAATGAAAGAAAAGGTGATTTTGATTATGACTAAAAAAGTAGCAATTATTTTAGCAGATGAATTTGAAGATATAGAATTAACAAGTCCTAAAGAAGCATTAGAAGAAGCAGGATTTGAAACTGAAGTTATTGGAGATACTGCGAATGCTGAAGTTGTTGGGAAACACGGCGAAAAAGTTACAGTAAATGTAAGTATTGCTGATGCTAAACCAGAAAATTATGATGCATTATTAATTCCTGGTGGTTTCTCTCCAGATAATTTACGTGGAGATGCAGAAGGACGTTATGGAACATTTGCAAAATACTTCACTAAAAATGATGTTCCAACATTTGCTATTTGTCACGGACCTCAAGTTCTAATTGATACTGATGATTTAAATGGTCGCACGTTAACTGCAGTATTAAATGTTCGTAAAGATTTATCAAATGCAGGTGCAAATGTTGTTGATGAATCAGTAGTAGTTGATAATAATATTGTAACAAGTCGTGTACCTGATGATTTAGATGACTTCAATAGAGAAATTGTTAAAAAATTAAATGATTAATCTAAAATAACTTTTTGAAAGTTATAGTTGAGCCTGAGACATATGTAATTGTCTCAGGCATTTTTAATGTGTTGATAGTCGATGATTGAATTACAATGTAATTGTATTCTGGAGTAGACTCCAATGAAACTGAGAATGTATCATTACAAGTCGTGTCGATTCGTAAGCGTCTGATTGATTTGTTTTCCAGAAATAGAGAAAATACGTTTTAAATGTTACTTTTAAGAATTCATATATTTATGAACTTCATATAGTTGTTTAAATCCGTTTATCCATATTTAAATAATCTCTCTCTATCTTCTTTAAAGTAACTTGAAAATTTAAGCTATATAAAAATCAATAATACACCTTGAGACTGATTTTTGATTGTTTATATAGATAAAAATAACACTTACTGTTAAACTCTCAATTATAGAGTGACCTTTAAGTAAAGGAGCAAGCTTATGAAAAGAAGACAAAGAGATAACTATCCAAAAGAGAAAACAACTTATGATCAAAATGAGCCTCATTATAATACCTATTATCAACCTGTGGGTTCACCACCGAAAAAGAAGAAAAGTAAACGGCTCTTTCTAAGAATGTTTATTATATTTATTGTTATATTTGCTTTGTTTATTGGATTAATGTATTTTTTATCATCTAGAGCGAATGTCGATGATTTACAAACGATTGAAAATAAGAGTAATTTTGTATCATCAGACAATATGCCGAATTATGTTAAGGGCGCATTTATATCTATGGAAGATGAACGTTTTTCTAAACATCATGGATTCGATATCAAAGGTACAACACGTGCATTATTTTCAACGATTGGTGAACATGATGTACAAGGTGGGAGTACCATTACTCAACAAACTGTAAAAAACTATTATTACAATAATGAACGTTCATTTACACGTAAACTAAAAGAATTATTTGTCGCTCATAAAGTTGAACAGCAATACAGTAAAAATCAAATATTAAGTTTTTATTTGAATAATATTTACTATGGTAATAATCAATATGATATTGAAAGTGCAGCAAATTATTATTTTGGTGCAACTACAAATCAAAATAATAGTAGTCATCCGATTATTACTGTATTACAAAGTGCAATGCTAGCAAGTAAAGTTAATGCCCCAAGTGTATATGATATCAATAACGTATCAAATAATTTCAAGAATCGAATTAAAGTGAATTTAGAAAAAATGAGACAACAGAATTATATTTCTGACAGTCAATATCAAGAAGCCTTATCACAACTTAATAATTATTAATATAGTAATATAACAATTTAATTGAATATAAACTAAGAGTGAGAATGAGAATAAATAAAATTCCATTTCGCTCTTTTTTAATATCAAATACTATGTGTGTTAGACTTTCTATTATAAAATAATTGTATTATTAAAATACTATTTTCAATTAGTATGAGGAGAATAATGATGCCAAAAATTACTAAAATAGAAGTACAAAAAAATAATAAAGAACGATTTAATCTCTTTCTTGATGAAGCGTTTGAGATGGGGATTGATATAGATACACTCGTTAAATTTAATTTGAAAAAGAACCAAGTGATAGATGCTACTGAAATGGAAAAAATCCAAAAATATGAACACTATCGTCTAGGGATTAATATGGCAATACAATATTTATCATATAAAAAACGAACTGAAAAAGAAATTAGTGATTATCTGAAAAAGAATGATATCAATGAGACAGCAATACAGAAAGTGATTGAATATTGTTATAAAGAACAATATATTAATCATGAAGATTACGCTGAAAGTTTAAAAAATACAATGATTCATACAACAAATAAAGGACCTGAAATATTTAAACAAAAACTATATCAAGTTGGAGTAGAACCTAATATTATAGATACATATGCTACACGATACGAAGAAGAACAGCCTATAGAATCAATTATTCATGTTGCTAAAAAAATAATGAAGACTAAAAAAGGTCCTGCCGTTAAAGTAAAGCAAAAAGTGATGCATAGCTTGATACAAAAAGGATATACAATGGAAACTGCTCAATATATACTTAATGAATTAGATTTTAATCAAGACGATGAAATGTTAGATGATTTATTACAAAAAGATTTAGAAAAAGTTTATAATAAACAACGTCGTAAATATGATGGTAATACATTAAAAATGAAAACAATAGAGTCACTTATGAGAAAAGGATATAATTATGATAAAATAAAAATTAAATTAGAAGAAAGTGGTATTTTAGATGAGTGACAAACGATTAAGTGAAATGTCTGAACAAGAATTGAGACACGAAATACAAATATGTAAAGAAAAAATGCGTAAAGCTGAAATGAACGGCATAATGAATGAATATGATGTTTACCAAAGTAAAGTTATTGTAGCGGAGAGTTATTTAGTGGATCGTTCTAAACTTAAAATAGGCAGAATGTATAAATTAAATGATGGTAGTGAACAATACTTTAAAGTTGAACGTTTAAAAGGGATTTTTGCTTGGGGTTATAGAATAAATAGTACGAATCCTGAAGAGGGTTTACCCATTGCATTATTAAAAATTTAGAAGGATGTAACACAAATGGGAAGTTCAATCGTTTTAAAATTATTAAATGTTACACAATACTATAGAAACAAAAGGAATAAAAAGTGGTACCTTCCGTTTGGATATGCCGCAGAAGACATAGAATTAAACAAAATATCTTTACACATTTATCAAGGAGAAGCCCTTGCACTTATAGGAGAGCCTGGTTCATCTAAGACATTGATTGGTAGAATTATGGCGCAAGACATTGCACCAGATAGAGGGAAAGTTGTTCAATCTGCAAGTATCTACTATGGAGATATAAAAGACAAACATTTATTAAATATGTCTGTTAAAAATTATATTGAAGAAACGCAACGCTTATTTAATTACAAGACGTCTTCACATAATGTTGATCAAATTATTAAATATGCACATTTAGATGATAAATCTTCAATGCAAGTAAACAAACTTAGTCACTCTGAGTATGCGCAATTGATTTTAAGTGTTGCAAGAGTATGTAAGACAGAAATTATTATTTTAAGTCATATTCTTGAGCATCTTGATGAAGATTTTTTAAATAAGGCGAAACAACTTTCAAGAGATTATGTGTCTAATGACTTATCAATTATATTTATAGACAATGATATTTCTAAAATATCTCAAGTAAGCAACTATGTTGCATGGATTTCTCACGGACAAGTGCGTATGGAAGGATCTTTAAAAGAAGTTTTACCAATATTTAATGATCATGAAAGAGATAGATTAAGTATTGAAGACGAAGAAACACTGAAGAACTTTGATTTAGATTGGAAGAAAAGTAGAAGTAGATTACCGGAAATGAGTTATAACTTTAAGAGAGTTGAACGATACAAACATGTAAAAGTTCCAGATTTCATAGTTAAATTTTGGACACTTTTAGTTTCAACTTTAATCGTCTTAGTTATACTTGGTGTATTAGTAGTGAATAATATGGGTAAAATTGAAATTCCCATCAACGAATCTCAAAAGAAAGTTCAAAATCAAAACACAGATCCATTTGAAAATAAATTGGCTTATGGAATAGTTCTAAACGAGAACATGACACTATCAAGTCATCAAGATATTGAAATGCCGAAATATTCTTTTGTAACAATTACTGGAGAAAGTGCTTCAAAATACCGCTTAATTGTCGATAATAATACTTACGAAGTAGGTAAAAATAAAATTTATTATTTTAATCCTGCTGCATTATATGAAAAACATGAATTTAGCACTTTAGCTCCATATATGAAATCAAACTACAGTAAATATGTTGATTATTTTAATACTCAATTACATAAATCACATAAACAAGTTAAAAAGACGCTTGTTCCTGAAAAAGACCAACGATTTGTGGTGCCTATTACACAACAACCTATTAAAATGTTATTTAATGATGAAAATAAGTTAACTGGTTTTGTGTTTCCTATAGTAGATAAATCAAAATTAGAATATAAGTTTAAAATTAAAGGTGATGTATGGATTTCAAAATTAAATAATGGCTATTTAATTGCAGATATGAAAAATAGTAAATGGATTTATATCGAATTGTAGGTGCAAACATGATAGATAAGTTAATATTATATTTTAAACATTTTCCATCACTTTTACATTTGGCTAAAGCAAAAGTGAAAGACACATGGAAACATGATGCAATTTTATTTTTAATACAATTAATCATCATAGGTATAGTAATTGGATTGATGTATTTCTTTAATATGGAAGAAGTTGAAAAGGCACAATGGATATATCGAATGATTACGTTCTGTGCTTTTGTAACCATTACTTATATTATTTATAAATCATTCAAATTATATAATCAGGATTATCTTATTGCTAAATCATTTCAACTAACACCTATTATAACGCCTATCATTAACGCACTTATAGGAGCTATAATAATCTATGTTTTATCGTTGATTACGTCAATCTTTAAGCCAGTAAACCTTGAAACGTCGTTTATTTCTTTTGTCTACTTTATGTTAATGACGATTATATTTATTGTGTTTATATCAATAACATTAGGTTTATTGATTTTAATAAGTAAAAAGGTATTTAAATTATATGTGATAGGGACAGTTGTATTATTCTTTTTAGTACCTATCATTTTTATACCGAATGATAAGGCAAATATAATTAATCAAATATTAAAAATTAATCCATTATATTATTTGATTGATGGATTATCATCTTCGATTGTTTTTGGTGCTATAAATATGTATAACATTGTGTATCACATTTATTTTATAGTCTTTCTAATATTAATTGGAGTGATTAATTTTGTTTTAACTCGGATTGTTGCACATAAGAAATATAAATATATTTAATATAAAATTAAATCTCTATAAGGAATATATATTTTTGTGATTTAATAATAACCCCTAAATGACTGTCAAAAAGCCATCTAGGGGTTGTTTAAGTTATAGATATTAATGAGAGTATAATTTTTTTTGAAGTTTTTCTTCTGTAAATACCCAGCCAATATATGAATGATCAATTTTTTGATCTTGAGTAAGATGGGCAATTGCTGCAAAAGAATAATGTCCTTTATTTAGATAACGTAAGTCTATCAATCGTATCTCAGTTGTTTGATCATCAAGTGTGCGTGTTTGCCAACGATAGATAGAAGAGAAGTTTAAAAAAGTTCTTATTTCAGGATTACTCTTTATTTGCCATAAAAGTGTATCGGGTGAAAATTGTTGACGTTTTACTTTATCACTAAAAGTTATATTACGACCATAAGCTCTACCTACATAGTCATAGTTTTCGGTTTGAATAGCTACACGCCATTCCATAAACTTTATAGTAGGTGCAACAAAAATTTTCACAGGGTGATGTTCTTTATGAATTTGTTTCAATGCTTGAGATTTGATAATTGATTGCATTTTAAATCTAACGATATAATAAATAATTAAAAATCCAATAATTGGGAAGAACACTATATATGGATGAACACCTAATAACCATAATATAATTCCTATACATAATAATAAAAAAATAATTGGATCAAATGTATTAATTACACCGAGTTGTATCCATTTATTTGATATAGGTCTAAGTGCTTGCGTTCCATATGAATTAAAGATATCTACAAAAACATGTAAAAATACGGCTAATTGAGCCCACATCCAAATATGAGTCACATCTACTTGTGGAAAGATAACGTATATTATAAATGCAAGTAGTATCGGCCATAAAATCGTAAAGGGTATGGAATGTGTAATACCACGATGATGTGAAATATAAGTTGCATTATTTTTTAATTTTAAAACAGTATCGCCATCAGGTATTAAAGAACCTGCAATTAAAGTTGTTGCAGTAGCAGTCATAGAATGCGACATTGCTGGATCTTGTGTAGCTAAAGCAGTTAGCCCAATGCCAATAGCAATATGAGTGGCTGTATCCATAAAAGTTCACTCTTTTCATCTTGATTTAATATATATTATAATCTAAAAATTAGAATAACAAAATTAAGAGAATTATCAAATATTAGAAAGTATCATAATTTATAATAATATCTATGTAATAGAAAGGATAATTTAATGTTTAATGAAATGACATTTAAAAATAATATTGTGACATGGTTTGAAAAAAATCAACGAGAAATGCCTTGGAGAGAAACGACTAATCCATACTATATATGGCTAAGTGAAGTTATGCTTCAACAAACGCAAGTTAAAACTGTGATTGATTATTACTATAAATTTATTAATCGATTTCCTACAGTTGAAACTTTAAGTGAAGCCCAAGAAGATGAAGTATTAAAGTATTGGGAAGGTCTTGGATATTATAGTCGTGCACGTAATTTTCATACAGCAATTAAAGAAGTGCATCATAATTATAATGGTGAAGTGCCATCCTCTCCTAAAGATTTTGGTAAATTAAAGGGAGTAGGGCCATATACTCAAGCAGCTGTAATGAGTATTGCTTTTAATTATCCTTTAGCTACTGTAGATGGAAATGTGTTTAGAGTATGGGCTCGACTCAATAATGATTATCGGGATATTAAATTACAATCTACTAGAAAAGCATTTGAAAAAGAGCTCGAACCTTATGTACAAGAAGAAGCGGGTACATTTAATCAATCGATGATGGAATTGGGGGCAACGGTCTGTACACCTAAGAATCCATTATGCCTATTTTGTCCAGTACAGGAAAATTGTGAAGCATTTCGAGAAGGAACTATATCAGATTTACCAATCAAGACTAAAAAACAGACAAAGAAAATAATTAATCAAGAGGTTTTTTTAGTTAGAAATCAAAAAGGACAATATTTGATTGAAAAACGTCAGGAGAATTTACTCAATGGTATGTGGCAATTTCCAATGTATGAGAGCCCTAATGGGGTTCGAAAACTAGAAAATAAGTTAAATCAGTCGTTAACTTTAGCTAGTAATGCAATATTTCAATTAAAGCATCAATTTACACATAAAATTTGGAATATAAATGTTTATAGTGTGATTGAAGATGTAAATATTGAATCAGCACAATTACCAGAATTTATGGTATGGTTTGACCTAAAAAATCGAGAAGATTTTTCTTTCCCAGTATCAATGAGTAAAATATATAAATTTATTGTTGGAAAATAGAAAACGTATTACTTTAATATATCTCTTTAAAGAAGTTAATAAAAATATGCTATAATTTGAGTTGTAAAAACTTTAAAAGGTGGTGTGGAGTATGGTCAAAGAATCCATACCTAAAGAAGGCGAAAATATAAAAATCCAAAGCTATAAGCATGATGGAAATATTCATAGAGTATGGTCTGAAACTACGATTTTAAAAGGGACAGATCACGTCATAATTGGTGGAAATGATCATACCTTAGTAACTGAAAGTGATGGTCGTACGTGGATTACTAGAGAACCTGCAATCGTGTACTTTCATTCTGAATATTGGTTTAATGTAATCTGTATGTTTAGAGAAGATGGCATTTACTACTACTGTAATTTATCTTCGCCTTTTGTATGTGATGAAGAAGCTTTAAAATATATAGATTATGACTTAGATATTAAAGTTTATCCAAATGGTAAATATCATTTATTAGATGAGGATGAGTATGAACAACATATGAAACAAATGAACTATCCTCATGAAATTGACGTTATACTAAGAAGAAATGTAGATATTTTACAACAATGGATAGAACAGAAAAAAGGTCCTTTTGCTCCTGATTTTATAAAAGTATGGAAACAAAGATATAAAAAAATTCGTAATTATTAAGCATAATTAATGTAAATAGTAATTAATTAGTTTATAGTACTTGAGTAATGTCAATAAGAGGTTGAAACTACTTGCCCATTCTCAAACAAATGGGTTTATGAATAGAGGGTTCAACCTCTATTAATTTTTGATAATAAAATTAGGGGGGAGTCAGCTTGATTCGACGATATTTAGAATTTGTCAAACCATATAAATATCGTATTTTCGCAACGATAATTATTGGAATAATAAAATTTGGTATTCCAATGCTAATCCCACTATTAATTAAATATGCGATTGATGGGGTAATTAATAATGGTACATTATCTACAAACGAAAAATTTCATCATCTTGCTATAGCCATAGGTATCACTTTATTTATATTTTTAATTATTCGTCCACCAATTGAATATCTTAGACAATATTTAGCACAATGGACGAGTAATAAAATTTTATATGATATTCGTAAGCAATTGTATAACCATTTACAAGCTTTAAGTGCTCGATTTTATGCAAATAATCAAGTAGGACAAGTCATATCGAGAGTGATTAATGATGTAGAACAAACGAAAGATTTTATTTTAACTGGGTTAATGAATATCTGGTTAGATTGCGTAACGATTATTATTGCTCTCTCTATTATGTTTTTCTTAGATATTAAGTTAACACTTGCAGCAATTATTATTTTCCCTTTTTATGTCTTTACAGTATATTTTTTCTTTGGACGCTTAAGAAAATTAACACGGAAACGTTCACAAGCGTTAGCAGAAGTACAAGGCTTTTTACATGAACGTGTTCAAGGTATGTCTGTTATAAAAAGTTTTGCAATTGAAGATAATGAAGCTAAAAACTTTGATAAAAAAAATAAAAACTTTTTAAGTAGAGCATTCCAACATACTTCATGGAATGCATATTCATTTGCAGCTATTAATACAGTCACAGACTTAGGTCCTATCATTGTTATTGGAGTAGGATCATATTTAGCGATTACTGGTTCAATTACAGTAGGTACTTTAGCAGCTTTTGTAGGATATTTAGAACAATTATTTGGACCATTAAGACGTTTAGTTTCTTCATTCACAACTTTAACGCAAAGTTTCGCCTCCATGGACCGTGTTTTTCAATTAATGGATGAAGACTATGACATTAAAAATAAAAAAGGTGCTCAACCTATTGAAATTAAAGAAGGTCATATTGAATTAAAAAATGTAAGTTTTAAATATAATGAAGATGAATCTTTAGTTTTAAAAAATATAAACTTAAATATAAATAAAGGTGAAACAGTAGCATTTGTTGGTATGAGTGGGGGAGGTAAATCTACACTTATTAATTTGATTCCACGTTTCTACGATGTAAGCAAAGGTGAAATTTTAATTGATAATCATAACATTAAAGATTATTTAACCGGAAGCTTGAGAAATCAAATTGGTCTTGTTCAACAAGATAATATTTTATTCTCTGATACAGTCAGAGAGAACATTTTATTAGGACGTCCTGATGCTAATGAAGAAGAAATCGTTGAAGCAGCTAAAATGGCAAATGCTCATGATTTTATTATGAATTTACCAAATGGCTATGATACTGAAGTTGGAGAACGGGGTGTAAAATTATCCGGTGGCCAAAAACAACGTTTATCTATTGCACGTATTTTCTTAAATAATCCACCTATATTAATTTTAGATGAAGCAACAAGTGCGCTTGACTTAGAAAGTGAAGCAATTATTCAAGACGCATTAGATGTTCTAAGTAAAGATAGGACAACACTTATTGTAGCTCATAGATTGTCAACAATTACACATGCAGATAAAATTATTGTTATGCAACATGGTCAAATTGTTGAAACAGGTACACATAAAGAACTTCTCGCTAAAAAAGGCGAATACGAACATTTATATAGTATTCAAGATTTATAACTCAATCATGACTAAAAAAAGACAAACTTAACTATCAAAGTTAAGTTTGTCTTTTCTTAATTATATTTGATTTTTATAAATCAAAATCTTCATCTTGAATATCAATATCTGTGTCATTACGATGATACGTAAAGAAACTTAGTCTTAGTCTATCTAAATGCTCTAAATAATATCGATATTCTTCAATAGCTGCGATGATTTGCATAATATTTGAATATGAATATTCAACTTGATATGGATTTTGAATTAATTGGTATTGAAAAGCATCCATAAGATCTTTCTTTTGAGGATTTAAAATTTGATTATCAAAATCATCTACATTATAACGAGCTTTTTTTGATAAACTTTTTAAAATTTGTTCGTGATACGCTGTCAAAGAATCTAACTCTAACTTGATTTGAAATAATAAGTTGTGATTCGTATTATGCAAATCATGTTGATATCTAGCCATACGGTTTAATACTTCATAAGCTTGTCGAGTTGTTCCAACAACCTCTTTGAATAGTATTTTTTTACGATTTTGTTGGAAAGCAGCTTTTCTAGTAAAAGCACGTTCTTCATGATAGTAGTCATAAATTTGTTCTAATTTTATAATACGAGATTCTAACTGTTCACCATCTTCTTTTATCTGATGATAATCAGAAGTATCATTAATTACAAGTTTAAACCATATAAATATGTCAGAAGAAATATTAACCGCATTATGATAAATTTTAGTTTCGAATTTTGGAGGTAAGAATACTAGATTTACAAGCGAAGCACTTAAAACTCCAATCATTACTAAAATAAATCTAAATGTTGCTACAAGATAAAACGATCCTGTATGTTGCCCCATAATGATTAACGCAGTGACACCTGCTAATGTTGCTACATGCGCCAAGTTTAATTTATACAAAATGGCGATTAGTAGAATGACTGTGATACCCATAATCACAATATTTTTTCCGAAAATGGTTACCATAATCACTGCTAATATAGCACCGATAAGATTACCTGTAGCTTGTTCAGATATAGTTTTCATTGAACGGTATAGATTTGGTTGCATTGCAAAAATAGCACTTATGCCTGCTACGGATTTCAAACCAACATTATCAGGTAAAAAAGAAGCGATAAAAAGGGCGAGAATAATAGCAATTCCAGTTTTAAGTATACGTGCGCCTAATTTCAAATACAACGCTCCTTTAAAAACAAGTTTATAGTTTAGTGTATTTTTAAATTAGTATACACTCAACAAATAAAACTGTACAAGTATTCGTATATAGAAAAACCTAAGAATGTATACTCGCAATATAACATTCTTAGGTTTTTTAAATTGCAAATATTATTTCATTTGACTAAAGGCATAATCAGCAGCTTCTAATGTTTGATCAATATCTTTTTCAGTATGCTCAGTAGTTAGGAACCATGCTTCAAATTTAGAAGGAGCTAAATTAATACCTTGATTGAGCATAAGTTTAAAGAATTTTGCAAATGCTTCTCCATCAGAATTTTCTACTTGTTCGTAGTGGGTTACTTTTTCGTCTGTAAAATAGAGTGTTAGAGATCCGTATACACGATTAATTGTTGCAGTAATATTATGCTTTTTAATAAGTTTATTTAAACCATCTTCTAAACGTTTACCTAAAGCATCTAATTTTTCATATACACCATCTTGTTCTAGAACTTCAAGTAATGCAATACCTGCTCTCATTGAAAGTGGGTTCCCTGCCATTGTGCCTGCTTGGTAAGCTGGTCCTAGTGGAGCGACGTGTTCCATGATATCTTGTCGGCCGCCGTAACCACCAATTGGTAATCCTCCGCCAACAATTTTACCGAATGCAGTTAAATCTGGATAAACATTTAATAAGTCTTGTGCAGCTCCATAATGGAAGCGGAAAGCAGTAATCACTTCATCGTAAATCACTAATGCCCCATAATCATGTGTTATTTTATTAACTTCTTCTAAAAATCCTGGCTGTGGTTTAACCATACCAAAGTTACCGACAATGGGTTCTACCAATACTGCTGCTACTTCATTTCCCCAATGTGACATTGCTTCTTTATAAGATTCAATATCATTGAAAGGGACAGTAATGACTTCCCTTGCTACACTTTCAGGTACACCAGCTGAATCGGGAGAACCTAATTGAGAAGGCCCACTACCTGCCGCAACTAGAACTAAATCAGAATGACCATGATAAGAACCTGCAAATTTTATAATTTTATTTCTTTTAGTATAAGCTCTCGCCACTCGAATGGTAGTCATAACTGCTTCAGTTCCTGAGTTAACAAAACGTATTTTTTCTAATGAAGGAATCGCTTCTCGTAATTTTTTACTGAAATTAATTTCAAGTTCAGTAGGCGTACCATATAAAACACCTTTAGCAGCTTGATCTTGGATAGCTTCTGTAATATGAGGATGCGCATGACCAGTAATAATTGGACCGTATGCTTGTAAATAATCAATATATTTATTCCCATCTACATCGTAAAGATAAGCACCATGGCCTTCACGCATGACGACAGGTGCCCCTCCACCAACTGCTTTATAAGAACGTGAAGGAGAATTAACCCCACCTAAAATATATTCATTTGATAACTTTTGAAGACGTTCACTTTCAGTGAATTTCATAGAGTCTCAACCTTTCTTATTTAATAATATTTATTTCTATCGTAACATAATAATCATAAATAATATGAAGAAATGAGTGATACGATGTTACAAATAGGAGACCTTTTCCCAGAATTTGAATTAGAGAATCAAAATGGTGAATTAATTACTAACGAAAAAATCAAAGGGGAAAAAGCAATATTATATTTTTATCCACGAGATAATACACCAACGTGTACAACAGAAGCATGTGATTTTAGAGATAACATACAATACTTTAATGATATGAAAGTTAAAGTTTATGGTATTAGTGGGGATTCCAGAAAAAAACATGAAAATTTTGTTAAGAAACATCATCTAAATTTTGATTTATTAGTCGATGATGGATTTAAGTTATCAAATGCAGTAGGAATATATCGTTTGAAAAAAAGTTTTGGAAAAGAAAATATGGGAATAGTGAGAACAACGTTTGTAATAGATGAAGCGGGATATATTATAAATATCATTGAAAAAGTAAAAGTTAAAACTCAAATAGATGAACTAAAACAAATGCTGGAGTGAGATAAATGAAAATTGTAAGCTTGAAACGTTTAGGTAATATAGAAAATGAATTAATAGAAAAATATCCAAATATTTCATTTTCATTTTATGATAAAGCTAGTAATATTCCAGATAATGAAAAAAAAGAACTCGAGGTACTGATTGGATATGATGGGGGTATAGACGAAAAATTTATTCAGTCTTGTCCGAATTTAAAGTGGATTGCTTGGTATGCTACAGGCGTAAATAACTTACCATTAGATAGTATTAAGAAAAAAGGAATTATTTTAACTAATACTAGAGGTATACAATCTAAGCAACTTTCAGAATATATACTAACTTTTATATTAGATGATCATAAAAAAATGAAAACATCATTTATCAATCAACAAAAGCATGTTTATGATAGTACTTTGACAGGTAAACGTTTGAAAGACGAAACGATTTTATTTTTAGGTACTGGAGCTATTGCTCAAGATACTGTAAAGCTATTGGCACCATTCAATTTGAAGATAATAGGTGTAAGTAAAACAGGCAAGCAAAAAGCAGCTTTTAATCAAATATATGAAATAAATAAATTGGATAAGTTATTAGGAAAAGCGGACATAATAATTAATACGTTACCTGAAACAAAAGAAACATACCATTTATTAAAGAAACATCATTTCAATTTAATGAAGAAAAGTACTTTATTTATTAATGTAGGAAGAGGAACAATAATAGAAGAAAGAGAACTTATTGAAATACTTAGAGAAAAGTTAATACGCCATGCTTACTTGGATGTGTTCGAAAATGAACCATTAGATTCCAAACATCCACTTTACAATTTAGAAAATGTTACAATCACTGCACATATTACTGGTAATGATAAGGAAAACAAAAAGGAAGCAACAGAAATATTTGAAAGTAATTTAACTCATTTTCTCAATAAAGAAGAAATGAGTGAGAACGTAGTAGACTTAATTAATGGTTATTAATAGAAAACTAATGGAACAATTGACATTGCAATATAAAAATAGTTATATTATTAATAAGATAATAATAATTACAAAGTAGAAAGATGGTGAAAATGATGAGTGCGGAAATAGAATCAATTGAACATGAGCTTGAAGAAGCAATTGTAGCATTGAGAAAGGCAGGCGTTCGTATTACGCCTCAAAGACAAGCTATTGTTAAATTTTTAATTAGCTCACATGCACATCCTACAGCGGATGAAATTTATCAAGCACTTTCACCTGATTTTCCAAATATAAGTGTTGCGACAATTTATAACAATTTAAGAGTATTTAAGAAGATAGGTATTGTAAAAGAACTAACTTATGGAGATGCATCAAGTAGGTTCGACTTTAATACTCATAATCATTATCATGTTATTTGTGAACGATGCGGTAAAATAGTAGATTTCCACTATCCTCAATTGGATGAAATTGAACAACTTGCTCAATATGTCACAAATTTTGACGTAACACATCATCGAATGGAAATTTATGGATTGTGTGAGGATTGTAAAAACAAAGAATAGGGAATAAAGTAAGAAAGTCGGATAGAATTCATTATGATTTCGCCCTCCCATCCTAGCTATGAAACCTAAGTTTCGTTTTACGTAGATGTTTTAATGAAAATATCTGTTTTGGACATTGGATTTAGAGTTAAAAAGCTTGGTCCAAAACATTTTTGTTTCAATCACTGACTGTGTTAACATATTAAAAACGCTTGAGACTGCTAAATGATGTCTTAGGCGTTTTTATTATGTTAATAATTATTTGTAAGTAATTGAAGAACTTAAAAAATAGACATTAAATAAATATTTTAGAGTTTTAGTATAAAAAATACTCATTAAAGATAATGAATACATTAGGCGTGAAATATTAAACGATTTTATATTATAAAAAGTATTGACGTTAAATAATAATATTGATATTATATAAAAGTCGTCAAAAACAAAAGATATTGTTTGAAAACGCGAAGTAAATTAGTTTAAAACAATGTTAAGAAAGTGTAATTTTGACTATTGATTATGAAAATGATTTATTATAAGATATTACTTGTTGAAATATTAATGAATTTTTTAAAAAAGAAAATAAAAATTCTTGACAAAAGTAATTAATATTTGGTATAATTTTTAAATGTAATTGTTAAAATGAACATTGAAAACTGAATGACAATATGTCAACGTTAATTCCAATAAAGTAACTTAAATGTTACAAACACTATTTAGTTTTATGAGCTAATCAAACATCATAAATTTTATGGAGAGTTTGATCCTGGCTCAGGATGAACGCTGGCGGCGTGCCTAATACATGCAAGTCGAGCGAACAGACGAGGAGCTTGCTCCTCTGACGTTAGCGGCGGACGGGTGAGTAACACGTAGGTAACCTACCTATAAGACTGGGATAACTTCGGGAAACCGGAGCTAATACCGGATAATATTTCGAACCGCATGGTTCGATAGTGAAAGATGGCCTTGCTATCACTTATAGATGGACCTGCGCCGTATTAGCTAGTTGGTAAGGTAACGGCTTACCAAGGCAACGATACGTA
>NZ_JBXWKZ010000005.1:0-9570 GCF_058191515.1 Staphylococcus sp. CoH_129_LAB_1
TCTCTACAACTATAAAAAATAGCTGTGAATAAATCTATCGTCATAGATTTCTTCACAGCTAATCTTAGTATGTTTTTATTAATTTATTAAATGTATTGATGTTCTTTTAAGTAATTAAGAATTTGTTCAACTGATTCATCTATACTTTGTCTTTCAGTATTAATAGTTATTTCAGGATGTTTTGGCGCTTCATAAGGTGCACTAATTCCTGTAAATTCTTTAATTTCGCCTGAACGTGCTTTTTCATATAATCCTTTAGGATCACGTTTTTCACACTCTTCTACACTACACTCCGTATATACTTCGATAAATTCTCCATCTTCCAGAATTTCACGCACTTCATCACGATCTTCTCTATATGGAGAAATAAATGCAGTAATTGCAATTGTTCCTGCATCTACAAGCAATTTACTTACTTCACCAATACGACGAATGTTTTCTTTACGGTCTTCTGGACTAAATCCTAAGTTTTTATTTAAACCGTGTCGGACATTATCACCATCTAATCGATATGAATGTTGACCTTCTTCGAATAAAGCTTTTTCAAGTGCTACAGAGACCGTTGACTTACCTGAACCAGATAAACCTGTAAACCAAATGACAGCACTTTTATGACCATTTTGGCGTTGTCTATCTTCTTTAGTTACTTCTGAATCATGCCATGTAATATTTGTTGATTGACTCATGTTATATACTCCCCCAAATTACTTTTGTCTTAATCCTTTAATTAATACTTCTGCAACTTCAGGTCTTGAGAATTCTTTTGGTAATGATTCTCCATTACGTAATTTTTCTCTTACTTTTGTACCACTTAAATGTACATGGTCTGATGCATCATGTGGGCATGTTTTAGCTGTAGCCATATTACCACATTTTGTGCAGTAAAATGCATGCTCAAATTTTAAAATGTGAATATCTAATTCATCTTCAAATTGAGAAATAAGTTCTTGTGCTTCATAAGTGCCATAATAATCCCCCACACCTGCATGGTCACGTCCAACAATAAAGTGAGTACAACCATAGTTTTTACGAACTGTAGCATGTAGAATGGCTTCACGTGGACCTGCATAACGCATTGCTGCAGGATAGATAACTAAACGTGCTCTATCTTTAGGAAAATAATTTTTCAAGATAGCTTGATAACTTTCCATACGTACATCTGCTGGGATATCGTCCGCTTTAGTTTCACCAACTAAAGGATTTAATAATAAGCCATCTACAATTTCTAATGCAGATTTTTGAATATATTCGTGTGCACGGTGAACAGGATTACGTGTTTGGAACCCAACTACTGTTTTCCATCCTAAGTCTTTGAATAATTGGCGTGTTTCAATAGGATCTAAATGATAATCTGAGAATTCATCATGTTTAGGACGATTCACTAATTGAATAGGACCTGCTAAATAAACGTTCCCTTTTTCATATACTTTTTTAACACCTGGATGAGCTTCTTCAGTCGTACCATAGACATTTTGAGCTTCTTTTTCTTTATCATACGTATATTTTTCTTCAATTTTTAAAGTACCGTAAAGTTCTCCATCTTCACCATATAAAGCAATATCATCACCAATGTTAAGTTCATTCGCTTGCGTTTCAGTGACAGGTAAAGTGATAGGAATACTCCATACTAATCCATTTTCAAGATGTGTATCTTCAATAACTTTTTTATAATCCGCTTCTCCCATAAATCCAGTAAGTGGACTAAAACCACCAATGGCAATTAATTCTAAATCTGAAATGGACCAAGGATTTAAAGTTAATGATTTAAAAGATTTTGCTTTTCCAATTAATGTATCTCTTTCTTGTCCTTCTACAACTCGATTAATTAACTCTCCACCATGTGGCTTAATTGTATAATTAATAATATCTTCATGTGTTGTCATCATTGATAACCCCTTTTCTAATTATTTTGATTAGTTTACTCGGCTTTATTTATAAGAAAAAGACAATTTTTTGTTGCGAATAATAGTAATAATAACTAATACAATAATCGCACAAATAATTGCGAATCGAATAACATTTGTCACTGTAGTGTTTTTGATGAAATACGTCATTAAAGCATTACTATTTGTAAAAATAATAAGACCACCTACACAAATTGCTAAAATATTAATTGGTAAAATTTTAGTTAAGTAAGCTGAAATTGGTGCGGCTATCATACCGCCTATGCTTAACGCAATGACAAACCACCAATTAATTTGAGTAAAACCTAGAAAGATAATAAAACTGATTGAAGTTGAAAGTGTTACAAAAAATTCACTTGCAGACACTGTACCAATAGCATAGCGTGGTTGAATTTTATGACTTGCAAGTAACAACGGTGTATTGACTGGTCCCCAGCCCCCACCACCGATGGCATCTAAAAAACCAGCAATGGCTCCTTGTGGAACAAGTTTCGCACTATGAAGGGTTCCTACGTGTGTATGAATGTCTTTATGACGTTTAAATAAGAATTGATACAAAATATAAAAACCCATAAAAAGTAAGAATAACGCGATATACGGTTTAATATAATCACCATGTATTTGAGTTAATAATGCTGCACCAATAAATCCACTGATAGCTCCTGGTATGGCAAGTTTCAACATGGTTGGCTTATGTACATTTTCAAATTTCCAATGTGATGTACCAGATGCAGCTGTCGTTGCTATTTCTGAAAAATGTACAGTTGCTGAAACAATTGCAGGTGCTATTCCATACGTTAATAATATTGATGATGAGGAGGCACCGAATCCCATTCCGAGTGATCCATCAACAAGTTGTGCTAAAAATCCAGCTAATGCAAATATAAATAATTTTCTCATATATCACATATCCCTTCATACCTAAACTTGTAAATGAAGCCATCGCGTGAATTCTAGTTGTTTAACCTCATCTAAATAGTCATCAGATAAAATGTGTTGTAATAAATCCTGTTTCCTAGATGGCTCGATTGATAAATGTTTAATCAATTGTCTACTTTCATATAAAAAATCAATATACGTTTCATATGATTCATCGTACATATCGATAATTCTTGAAATGATTTGTTTATTTAACTTAGGACTTGCCCCATTGGTTGACACACTAATAGACAATTTCCCGCGTTTTAAAATACTTGGAATAGTAACATTTCCAGCTTGGGCGTTTGAAGCATGATTACACAGTGCATGATGAGGAACACTTTCTAACACTTTTTTATTGACTTCGTTATTATTTGTGGCAATCACTACAAGGTCGGCGTGTTCAACATCTTGTGGTTCAAATTCTTTTTGACTCCAAGCTATTTTTTCTTTATCTAATAATTCTTTCAGAGTTTCTGAAATCAAAGGACTTACAATATGAACATCATCACAGTATTCAACTAAAGTTAACGCACGTTTCGTTGCAACTTTTCCACCACCTACTATGACGATGGATTGTTGGCTTAAATCAATCATGAGTGGCATATTGTTCATATCGTCATCCTCCTATATTAGATACTTTACAAATTATGGTAATGTCATTTCAAAATCTGATACTTGTTCTTTGAACCAGCTAATTTTTTGACGCATATTAACGACATCGCCAATCACAATCATTGCAGGATTTTTGATTTCAGAGGCATGTTGTACAATGCTACCCAAGGTTCCAGTGACTGTTTTTTGAGACACTGTCGTACCTAAATGTACAAGCGCCACAGGTGTATCGACTGACTTACCATGACGCACCAATAGTTCACAAATTTCAGGCAAACGTTTTACACCCATATAAATGCATAATGTTTCAGGACCGTGTGCTAAATGTTCCCAATATGTTTCTTTCGTCATACCTGGTTTATTCACAGCTGTAACAAATGCGACTGATGAACTATAATCTCTATGCGTAACAGGAATACCCGCATAAGCAGGTGCTGCAATTCCAGACGTAATACCAGGAACAATTTCAAATGGAATTTGATTATCAGCTAATATTTCCGCCTCTTCACCACCACGTCCAAAAACGAAAGGATCGCCACCTTTTAATCGTGTAATGATGTGACCTTTTTTTGCTAAATTCACTAACATACGATTGGTTTCTTCTTGTGGCAAAGAGTGCTTATTGGGATCTTTACCACAATAGAAGAATTTTGTATTTGGTTTTGCAAATTCTAAAATTTCTTTATTTACTAAACGATCATATAAAATCACATCTGATGCTTGAATGGCTTTCATACCTTTCACAGTGATTAAATCAGGATCGCCAGGTCCTGCACCTACAAGATATACCTTTCCCATCGTTTCACCCCGTTTGCCTTTTATTTCTTGAATCATTAATGATGAAAATCTCTTCCATCGTGAACTTTAGCTACAACGCCAGAACGGATAACGAAGTCACCAAAGTGTTCTCCTTCAAGACGTGATTTGCCATAATCTATTAAAATTGGGCGTAAGCTTTCAAGTATTTCTTTCTCATCAATATTTTCTTTATATAATTTATTGAGACGATCACCATTAAAGCTACCACCTAAATACATATTGTATTTGCCAGGTGCTTTACCTATAAATGCAATTTCTGCTAACGCAGGTCGTGCACATCCATTCGGACAACCTGTCATACGAATTGTGATTTCTTCGTCTCTCACACCAGCCTCATCTAATAAATCTTCAATTTTAGATAATAGTGTTGGTAAATAACGTTCTGATTCAGCCATTGCTAAGCCACAAGTTGGAAAAGCTACACATGCCATTGAATTTCGTCTTAATCCACTATAATTTTTACCGTCTGTTAAACCATATTGATCAATCAATGCTTGTATTTCTTCTTTTTTCTCTTCTGTAACATTGGCAATGATTACATTTTGGTTACCAGTTAATCTAAAATCACCCGTATGCGTTTCAGCAATTTTTCGTAATGCTGTTTTTAATTGATAATCTTCTGTATCTTTCACGCGACCATTTTGAACAAATAACGTATAATTCCATACGCCTTTTTCACCTTCAATCCATCCTAAACGATCGCCATTGTGTTCAAATTTAAATTCACGAGCTTTACTGATGTCCCATCCTAAACGCGAATTCAGTTCTTCAACAATAGTTTCTACACCGAAACGATCTACTGTATATTTAAAACGTGCATTTTTACGATTAGAACGATTACCAAGGTCACGTTGAATTGTAAGTAATTTCTCACAAACGTCTACTACTTGATCTTTAGGAATAAATCCAGCGATGCGTCCCACTTGAGGATATGTATCTGGATTACCATGCGTCATACCCATGCCACCACCAATAGCTACATTAAATCCAACAAGTTCATCTTTTTCGACAATTGCGATTAAACCAATATCTTGTGAAAAAACATCAATGTCATTTGATGGTGGTACCGCAATACCAATTTTGAATTTACGTGGTAAATATTTCTCTCCATACATTGGTTCTACTTCTTCTTTAGAATCAAGTACTTTCTCTCCATCTAACCAAATTTCATGATAGGCATTTGTTTTTGGTAATAAATGATCACTAATCGCTGTGGCATAATCAAGTATTTCCTTATTAATATTTGATTGATATGGATTTGGATTACACATTGTATTACGATTGACATCCCCACATGCTGCAATCGTATCTAACACTGCTTCATTAATTTTTTTCATAGATGATTTTAAATTTCGTTTTAAAATACCATGAAATTGGAACGTTTGACGTGTTGTTAATTTCAAAGTATGGTTCGCGTAGTTATTAGAAATATCATCCATTGCAATCCATTGTTCAGGTGTTGCTTTACCTCCAGGTAGTCGCACACGAATCATGAAAGCATATGCAGGTTCCAATTTTTGTTTACGGCGCTCGTCACGTAAATCTCGGTCATCTTGTTGATAGCTTCCATGAAACTTAAGTAATTTGGTATCATCATCGGAAATAGCACCAGTTAAAGGATCTGCTAAGCCTTCTTCAATCGTACCGCGTAAATAATTACTTTCAGTTTTTAAATGTTCTAACGCATCAAGGTTTTCATTTAACTCATCAGCAATTTGTTTAATCGTTTTAGCCATTCACTCTCCACCCTTTCTTTAGTACACGTCACGTTGATAACGTTTATCTTTTTTCATTTGTTTTAAGTAATTTTCAGCCTCTTCTTCAGATAAGTTTTGTTCTTTCACTAACACATTACGAATCGCTTGATGTACATCTTTAGCCATATTTTTTTCATCACCACAAATATAGATAGATGCACCTTTTTCTAACCACTCATTAAATTCTTTACTATGCTCAGCAATACGATGTTGTACATATACTTTTTGGTCTGTATCACGAGAGAAAGCGACATTCATTTTTTCGAGAATACCTTCTTTCAACCATTCTTGCCACTCTGTTTGATATAAGAAGTCAGTAGTGAAGTGTTGGTCGCCAAAGAATAACCACGTATTACCTTTATAACCATATTCTTCACGTTCTTGCATGTGTGCTCTAAATGGTGCAATTCCTGTACCAGGTCCTATCATAATGACCGGTGTATCTCCATCTTTAGGGAATTTGAAGTTTGGATTACGTTTAAGATAAATTGGAACAGTATCTCCTGGTTGAATGCGTTCGGCAAATTGAACTGAACATACGCCTGAACGATCTCTACCGTGTGTGTTATATCTCACTGCACCAACCGTAATGTGAACTTCATCAGGTAATGCTTGGTAGCTACTTGAGATAGAATATTCTCTAGGAGGTAATTTTCTAAGAATTTGATATAATTCTTCAGGCTCTAATTCTTCAGGTGGGAAATCATTGAGTAAATCAATAAAGTCTCTACCTTCAATATAATTTTGTATCCACTCACTATCTTGGACTTTTTCTTCTAACTCTTCATTATCAAAATATGCTGCTGCATTTTGAAGTAATGGTCTCGTTAATTTTGTAATTTCAAAGTAAGAGGATAATGCTTCTTCTAGTGAAATCGTATCTCCATCTTCTGAGATTTGAATTTGATCTCCTGGATCCCATCCTAATGTACTTATTAATAGTTCGACTAGAGCTGGGTCATTTTTTGGTACAACGACTAAACAATCACCCACTTCATATTCTTCACCAAAGTTATCTAATAAAAACTCAATATGACGTGTCTCTTTATTAGATCCTCTACCATTTAAGTTAATATTTTCTAATACTTCAGCTTGATATGGATTCGCCTTTGAGTATTTTTTCTCTTTCGCAGCTTTGATTGATTCACTTACAACTTGTTCACTTTGTGTACCTTCAGGTGCTGAGTCGATAGTATTAATGACATTAGCCATCCATTTTTCAGCATTTTCTTCATAGTCAACATCACAATCAACACGTTCATATAATCGTTCTGCACCAAGTTCTTCAAGTTTTTTATCAAAATCCCTACCTGTTTGGCAGAAGAACTCATAAGTTTGATCACCTAATGCAAGTACTGAGAATCTTACACCCTCTAATTTAGGTGCTTTTCTACCATGAATAAATTCATGTAATTCAACTGCATTATCTGGTGGGTCTCCTTCACCTTGTGTTGAAGTGATAATAAATAAATCTTCAACATTTTTAAGATTTTTAGGTTTAAATTCATCCATTGCTTTTAACGTTACATTATGCCCAATGTTTGAAAGACGTTCTTCAAATATTTCTGCTAGACCTTGCGCATTTCCTGTTTCTGATCCATATAATAATGTAATCGCACGTTTTTCAGGTTGAATTGCTGGTTCATTTTGTTGAAGCATTGTTTCAGTATCCTGTGAAACGGCTCCTACTTGTGAACCTTGTGTTTCGGATGCTCCCGATGTAAGTTGTTGATTTGCGACTAAATAGCCACTTAACCATACTTTTTGTTCTGGTGTAAGTGTTTGTAATAATTCATTAATTTGTGTGGCTTGTCCTTCAGTAAAAGGACTATTGGTAACACTTAGATTCAATTCATCCACCTCTTATCATTTCAATCTTTACTTTATTTAAAATACTTACTATCTTTATATTATGTAATCTATATTCGACTTTCCAGTAAAAATCGAATATAGAATATTCTTAAATCCTTATCAGAATACTATGTTTTTGGTATAAAATTTTTTAAACCTTATATCACGGTTTATCTGCAACATGAAGTCCACATTCTGTTTTTTCAAAACTTGACCAACGTCCTGCTCTGGAATCATCAGAATTGAATACTGGTGCTGTACAAGGAATACAACCAATACTTGGATAATGCTGATCATGAAGTTCATTATATGGTAAATCATGATGCTTAATATAATCCCAAACTTCGTCCTCTGTCCAATAAATTAAAGGACATACTTTAATCGATTTAAAACGTTCATCTTTATTAATAAAGTTCGTTTTAGCACGAGTTGGAGATTGATCTCGTCTTAGTCCTGAAACCCAAGCAATTGCGCCACCTAACACTTCTTCTAAAGGTTTAATTTTACGGATATAACAACATTGATTTGGATTATTCTTCCATAATGCAGGATTGTATTTCTCAGCTTGTTCTTCAAGCGTTAATTCTGGTTTTTTCATTTCGATACGTAACTTAGGAAAACGTTCTTTCACTCTATCAATTAAATCGTATGTTTCTTGGAAATGTAAATCTGTATCTAAAAATACAATGTGAGCATCCGGTTTAATTTGATAAATCAAATGAATAAGTACCATGCTCTCTGCCCCAAAACTACATGAGTAAACGATATCTTCACCATATGTAGTATAAGCCCATTTTAAAATTTCATAGGCACCCTTCGTCGCGTCGTCAGTAGAAATGGAGTCAATAAATGGATCACCATCAAAACTCTCATACGTTATCTTTGATACTGACATAAACCTATGGCCCCCTTCTCAGTATTTTAAAAATTTATTAATCTAATACCTATCAGAATTGTCAGAATAATATGCTAATACTTTAACGAGTTTCATGTAGAAAGTCAAGTGGGATTAAAATGTATTCTATTCCTATAAATTCACTCATAAGCCTTCTGAAAATTTTAAACATATTACTTTTAAAAATATACAAAATTAAAAATATTGTTGTTTAATCTTTATTTTATATAAAAAAACATTAAAAAAATGTAAATTTTTAGTGACACAACATTTTTTTATGTTATATTAAATTGTAATTAGTAATATATTCTTTGCTATTCATCGTAAGTTCTAGTTATTTTTATTTTTTTACAATTTATAATCATTTTGCATAGAATTAGTTACTAATTAAATAATTTAAATATTTTAATTAAGGGAGCGTATTTTATGAATAAAAAAACATTATTTTCAATTAGAAAATTAAGTGTCGGTATTGCTTCAGTAGCAATTGGGGGATTATTATTCGTATCTGCTGGTCACGATGCGGATGCCGCAGAATATAATACAAATGCTGATACTAACACTGAAGCTACTTCTGAATTATTAAATTCTCACAATGCATCTGTAGTTGAAGAAGGTGCTACTAATGCTAACACTGATCAACCTGCTACTTCTGGAGATTTCTTCCCTAAAGCTGATGTAGTTGAAGAAGGTGCTACTAATGCTAACACTGATCAACCTGCTACTTCTGGGGATTTCTTCCCTAAAGCTGATGTAGTTGAAGAAGGTGCTACTAATGCTAACACTGATCAACCTGCTACTTCTGGGGATT
>NZ_JBXWKZ010000005.1:9668-9743 GCF_058191515.1 Staphylococcus sp. CoH_129_LAB_1
TTTCTTCCCTAAAGCTGATGTAGTTGAAGAAGGTGCTACTAATGCTAACACTGATCAACCTGCTACTTCTGGGGA
>NZ_JBXWKZ010000005.1:9843-12098 GCF_058191515.1 Staphylococcus sp. CoH_129_LAB_1
TAAAAGTGGTGCTGGCTATGTAGATACTACTAAACCTGCTACTCCTGGTGACTTCTTCGGTCAAAAAGATGAACAAAACAATGAAGGTAAAAGTGGTGCTGGCTATGTAGATACTACTAAACCTGCTACTCCTGGTGACTTCTTCGGTCAAAAAGATGAACAAAACAATGAAGGTAAAAGTGGTGCTGGCTATGTAGATACTACTAAACCTGCTACTCCTGGTGACTTCTTCGGTCAAAAAGATGAACAAGACAATGAAGGTAAAAGTGGTGCTGGCTATGTAGATACTACTAAACCTGCTACTCCTGGTGACTTCTTCGGTCAAAAAGATGAACAAGACAATGAAGATAAAAGTGGTACTGGCTATGTAGACAATACTACAGATGAAACAACTACTCATACCGTTGTTCCAGGCGAAACTGTAGCTGAAATTGCTAAAGAAAATAATACTAATGTAGATCAAATTGTTAAAGATAATGGCCTTGTAGATGCAAATTACATTGTTCCAGGTCAAGAATTAGTAGTTAATCACCCTGTAACTAATACTGAAGACCTAACTCAAGCAACTACTCACAATAACAATTTCACTACTTCTCAAGATGTCGTTGATAATAAAGAATTACCTGAAACTGGTAGTAATTCAAATGTTAATTCTGGTTTATTAGGCGGTTTAGCTTTAGCTGCTGGTGCCGTATTAGTTGGATTTAATAGAAGAAAAGAAGAAAAATAACTTTTAATAAAAAGGTGCGATTCCATAATAGGAATTCGCACCTTTTTTAATTAATATTCTCGAACTACAAATATAAGTTTTATTTTATTCCTATTTAAATAAGTACCTACTTCATAACCGTTTTTTTCATTATTTGAATCAACTCCATCTGTAATTACTACCTTTTCTTTAAAACTAGGATTATAATTAACTACTAAATCCTTATAATTAATTCATAATCTATACACTCTATATGAATTTTATATTTTCCGACTATTTTTTTAACTCCCTTTTCAGTCGTACTTGAAAAACTATATATCCATTTACACTTATATTTATTCATTATTTTAAATGACTTTAAAGATGTTTTATATAAATTTATTATATTATGTCAAAAAATAATAATGAAGTGTGCTTCACTTCATTATTACTACTTAGTTATTCTTTTCATAACGTATTTTTTGACGATAACCATATGTGCTTTCTTTAATTAATTGATCATTGAGTAAACCAGCTCCTATCGCTCCTGCAACAGTAGATATTGAAGTCGCAAACCAAGGAATGCTTAAATAAAGTTGTACACTTGCTGGTCCTTTTAAACCTACTTGTTGTCCTAAGAATCCTGGAGGCAATAAGACAACCTCTGCAATTAAGAACAATGAATATAAAATCATATAATATATAATAATTGCTATAAATAAAGTCATGATTGTTGTTAAATTATATAACATGATAATTCTTTTATGCTCACCTTTTTTTGTAGATTCCCATAGCCCATGGGAAATCATAATCCAAATAAGCATGCCTAAAATGGCCATGATTGAAATACCCAGTAATCTCCATATAGAAAATTTTAATCCCATATTCCACATCGTTGAAAAAATCATCCCGAAAGCCCCTGTTGTAAAGGCTATAGCGACTACATTACTTAAACTTGCCATCATATTAAGTGGATTATTCGCAAATGTCATCCCACTGACAAGTCGTATCATTCCAAAACTGCGTGAATTAGATAAATATCTTAAATGATCATGTCCTGTTTCTTTTAAATGTACTTCTGTTTTCTCAATACGTGAAAAAGGAAATTGTTTATTGATTTCTTTCTTAACACTATTATTGTCATCATAAACCGCATGCTCTCTTTCAGAATAATGAAGTTCATTAATAATTGCCACAATGGCACGTTTGAAGCGATTCTTTACAGGACGCCATCCAAAAGCAGGGTATGAAAATATCGCTGCGCCATTTTTTTTATTAATATCTAGAGCGAGGACTTTTTGATGATAGAACATGGGTAAGTCTGTAATTCCTATCACATAATCCCATTGTCTTTTTTCGTGATAATCTTGAATTTTTTTAAATATTTCTTCCACACTTTCCGCAAAACCAGTAAGAGGATCCACCACGAGATCAACTTTCCAGTCACGTTGGTGGTTATCTTGTTCTGATAATATATTGGGTATGTTATTAATTAAACTTTGTGCTAATTTCTCTGTCACTCCTGGCGCCACAACGAGACCAATGATTTTTTCTTCACTCAAGTTGT
>NZ_JBXWKZ010000005.1:12197-99072 GCF_058191515.1 Staphylococcus sp. CoH_129_LAB_1
TAATTAAACTTTGTGCTAATTTCTCTGTCACTCCTGGCGCCACAACGAGACCAATGATTTTTTCTTCACTCAAGTTGTCTCCTCCTCTCTATGATCTTGTTTTTTATGTTCATCTTGTTGATTATCATTATTTTGTTTATTGGATGCACTTTCTTTAACTTGTTGATTTGATGCATCATGAGAAGATGATTGAGCTTGTTCTTTTTCTTTCTTCTCTTGTTCTGCTTCTTTATAACGATGATATTGTCGATACGAATAAGTAATCTGACGGATTTTCTCTTCATTCTCTACAGTAGATCCCATTGCCCCAGCAAGTAAACCTAGTGAAGATACAAACCATACTAATTTTACATAATTTATAAATGTAAAATGAGGATGTGCGCTGGTCCATTGATTAAATAAACTTGGTGGAACAAACAATGATACACTTATCGCTAATAAAAGATATAAAATAATATAATTTAAAAGTGTAATAATAAATAATGTGAATATGGTAGTGAAATTATAAATATAGCGATACACACGTTGCGATTTAGCTGTTTTACGTTCGATCAATTGATGTGCATAGAGTAACCAGCCTGTCATACCTAGGATAGCAATAAGCATAAGTATAATAAATCTTACTATGGAGTACTGGATACTCAGTTCCCAAGGCATAGAAAAAATCGATACATAAGTTCCAGTTGCAAAAGCAACTGAAATAATCTTTTTAAAATTAAAAATATTTTTCCATGGTTCATTTGCACGTGTGAGTCCTAAAATTAGTTGAATCCAACTGAGAATAAACCATCGATGAATATAACGTTGCTTTGGCGTTTCATCTTCATTTGGCTTTACTGCTTTAGGATGTATAAGAGGATGAATCTTTGGAGCAACTCTTGATGTTGAGTAATACAATTGTTCAATAATAGATGTTAAACTATTTCTTACTTTTCGTCGTAGGTCTATCCAACCTAATGAAGGTAAAGATAGCATCGCTACTTGTTTTTCATTATTGAAATCACTAATGACCACTTTATTTCCAGAAATACTTGGTAAATCTGTGATACATACAACAAAATCCCAATCATGCTTATCTTTCATTTCTGCTGCTTTATCAATACTTTCATGTACATCTTCAGCTGAACCTATCATTAAATCAATATGAATGTCGAAGTTCCAATCTTGTTGGTCATTAATACGTCGATTCAGATGTGCTTTTATATCTGGAATAACAGCTTCTACATGTTTATGAGCGACACCTGGTGAAGGTATCAATCCAATATTATGCATGGTGTTATCCTCCTTTCTGTGAAAAATAAAAAGAAAGGCGTACGTTAAGAGCATGATTCTCCTATAAAAACGTACACCTATATCTTCATTATTATTTTGCGAGTACTAGTGGTAAAAAGATAATGTATGCAATTACAACTAAACCTAAAACCACACCGCCTACAACATAACGATATTTCCATGGTGTAAGATCCACTTTAACTTTATTCGTATTTAAATCAAAATGATCTGATGGGCTTACCTTTTAGTGTAACGTCTATTTTAAGCACGGTATATCTGATTTTCAATCATATAATTGAAAATTATTATAAAAATAAATTATATAAATTTTTATTTTTATATTCAAATAAAAAAGTAATCAATATAATCTTTAATGGGAGCGCTTGACTTCTGATAATAGAAGTCATAAAGTGAAACTATAGTTTAATTATATGCACTAGGGGTGTTTAAAACTGAGATGAGGTATAACCTCAAACCCTTTGAACCTGAACTAGCTTATACTAGCGTAGGAAAGTGTCGTGTAAAATAGGTAATCTGTTGAGATATTTCAAACTATTCTCAATTATGATATATATCTTTTTTAATGCAACTTTCCTAATGTGAAGGTTGCATATTTTTTTGCTGTAAATGAAGTAAATGGAGGCACAATATTTATGACGAGAACAGTATTAGTAACTGGAAGTAGCCGTGGTTTAGGTGCAGTAATTGCAAGAACATTAGCTACACAAGGATTTGAAGTCATCATTAATTATAATCAAAGTCGTGAAACAGCTGAAGCACTTGCAGAGGAGCTTGGTGACAAAGCTATCGCAATTCAAGCAGATGTGACGCAACGTGAAGCGGTTGAGCGCTTAGTGAAAGAAGCAACATCTCATTTCGGTAAAATTGACGTTGTTGTCAATAATGCATTAGTTAATTTCAAATTTGATCCTACTGTCCAAAAAGCATTTAAAGACTTGTCATGGGATGACTACCAACAACAAATTGATGGTACACTGAAAGGCGCTTTTAATGTTACTCAAAGTGTCATTCCTCAATTTATAGAACGTGGCTCAGGTACAATTGTAAGTATTGGTACAAATTTATATCAAAATCCTGTTGTACCATATCATGAATATACCACAGCTAAAGCTGGGTTGATTGGATTCACACGCAATATTGCTGCTGAATTAGGTCAATATGGTATTACAGCTAATGTGGTATCAGGAGGATTACTTAAAACAACTGATGCTAGTGCTGTCACTACGCCGGAAGTCTTTGATTTAATTGCGCAAACGACTCCAATACGTAAAGTCACTACCCCACAAGATGTTGCAAATATGGTTACTTATTTAAGTAGCGAAGCAGCAAATGGTATAACCGGTCAAAATATTACTGTAGATGGTGGTTTAACCATGAATTAATATAGGACTGGTCTTGCTTATCTTAGAATAGAAATAACAAGAACATTGGAGTGAAAAATTAAATTGACTCATCAACATCAACTTCATCTCGGTGTATTAATCTATGGATGTGGTCATCACCAAGCTGCTTGGCAACTTCCCAATTCAAGTATTGAACGTATCGGTGATATTCAATACTATCAAGAATTAGCTCAGTTATCTGAAAAAGGGTTGTTAGACGTAGTTTTTTTTGCAGATAATCAGTCATTTATTCCAAGCTATACTTCGATGCCAAGTTTTTGGTTCGATCCATTGATTAACTTAACTGCTATATCTCAAGTCACACAACATGTTGGATTAGTTCCTACGATTTCAAGTACATTTTCTAATCCATTCACCGCAGCACGTCAGTTACTTAGTTTAGATCATATTAGTGGTGGTCGAGTAGGATGGAATTTAGTCACTTCCATGACAGACATGGAAGCTCAAAATCATAGCATGGAGCATCTGCCTAACCATGATGAACGCTATAAGAAAGCTGAAGAGTTTGCTCAAGTCATGAATGGATTATTTGATTCTTGGCATACGAATGATTTTAAACCTAATAGACATAAAGGTACATTAATTGATGATACACATATTAACGCACTTCAGCACAAAGGAAACTATTTCCAAATTAATGGGCCACTCACAACACCAGGTAGTCCTCAAGGTAGACCAGTGTCTATGCAAGCAGGCGCTTCAGCTCAAGGTATCACTTTAGCAACTAAATATGCAGATGCAGTATATTCTGTTTCTTGGAATATGAAGCAAGCAAAACGTTATCGGGAGCGCTTAGATAATGAAATGGCACAACGTGACCACCAGCGTTATATTAAAGTCTTTCCTGGCTTAGTCACTTATGTAGGTCATACACATGAAGAAGCATTGAAAAAGAAAGCAGAACTTGATCAACGACTTCCTATCAAAGCTGCTTTAAAGCAACTCAGTTTTTTCATTCAACAAGACTGTAGTCAGTGGGAGTTAGATGCTCCTGTGCCTAAACTACCTTCTTTAGAAGAGTTTAACGGTCCCGTTGGTCGATATGAAACCATCTTAGAAATTATTCAAGATAAGCAACCTACTGTAAGAGAACTGCTAAGTTACCTTAATGCAGGCGGTGGACATCTGACATTAATAGGTACGCCAAAAGAAATTGTAGATGAAATGGAACGCTGGTTTAATGCAGGTGTTGCAGATGGATTTAACTTAATGCCACCTTCTTTACCAGATAGTTTAAATGACGTAGTTGCACTCATTGTACCTGAATTACAACGTCGTGGCTTATATCGACATCAGTATAAAGGTTCTACACTAAGAGAACACTTAGATTTAATTTAATATTAAAATCATTTATCTAATATATTTTATCCAAACCATATAGTAGAAATTAACGTAAAAAGCGATGGTATTAACTTAGGAATACCATCGCTTTTATATATCATATTATTAATATTTGTATGGATCGTTATCTTTTTCATCTTGATGCTTTCTTGCTTCATCTTGAATAAAATCATTACTTTGTTTATTCGTTTTATGATTTGAATAACGTTGATCACGATAGTCGTCATCGTTCGAATCATTTATGTGTGTATCGTGATCTCTTTCATTATTATTGTCCGCTTCTTGATCTTTATTTGAATAATGATCTTTAATATAACGTTGTTGTTGTCTTTCTTCTTCTTCATCCAAAATGAATGCATTATTATTTGCATTTACATCATGATGGTCTCTTTTGTGATGATCATTATAACCAGCATTGTCATACATGTCATGCTTAGGTTTACGAACAAGCAACATAATACCTGCAATTAACCATAAAATTAAACTAATCCAGTTTGTAGCAATCGCTAAAATACCTGCAATAATTAATAAGATACCTGCAAGTTTAGGTTTTTTATTAATTAAAATACCACCAATAATTGCAAGAATTAATGGAATGAACGCGCCCCATGTAAAGAAATTAAATAAACCACCTAATGCATCCATACCATTATTTATTTCTGTTATGGAAACTTGATTGTCTTGTTTTTGAGCTTCATTAATAATTTGTTCTTTAAAATCAGCATTACCGATAAAGGGTTTAACCATTAAAAACATAATTGCAACTAATGCTTGAATTGCAACACCTATCCAAGTAAGGACGTGTTCCCCAGTACGTTTAATTTTATTGTTACTATTTCTAATTGTTGCATCATCATATTGTTTCGCCATTATTCCGCCTCCTTTTTTTATCCTTATACCCTACTACCTAGAGTCTTACACTCATTTATATATAAGAATAAGATTTTCTTTTTACTAATATATCAACGATGAATGAGACGATAATATACACGAGACGTAATCACATACATCAAAGCATAGATTATCATTACGAACACTAAGACACCGATATAAGTTGTTAAAAATAATTTTATATCATTAACATCTAAAATACCAAGCAAAGTATAAATCATTTTAGAAGCACATAGTACATGTATCATAGATACTATAATAGGTAAGGTAAAAATAATAACTACTTGGTCATTAATAACAGATCTAATCCGTTCTTCTTCTAAACCTACTTGACGCATAATTCGATAGTTTTTCCGATCTTCATATCCCTCAGCAATATTTTTGTAATACATCATCGTAAATGTACCAATCATTAAGACTAAAGAAACAATAGTTCCAACAAAAATGAGACCACCATAAATATCAAACATATCCTTATTTAATTCATCTTTATTATCAATTTGAATATCATATTGTTTCATCAATTTAGACTTAATATGATCTATGGACTGTGTATCTTTTGTTTTAAGATTAAAAGCAATGTATGAGTTAATATTTGCTGTTGTTTGATAATAATGAATCAATTGACGTTGTTGATTTACATTATGAGTAACAAGTGTGACTCCACCTGGAACTGGAAATGAAAAATGATCTCCTTTTAACTGATTTGTTTTAAATGTTTGATTCATTAATTTGATATGGTCTAATTTTTGAAACATAAAATTTTTCGCTAATATTCCCATTTCATTATGTTTAAGTCGCAGGTGCGTATGATTGATTGTATTGTAATCTTTCTGATTCATTACAATTAAATATACACTATGTAAATCTAATGGACTGTTCTCATTATCTCGCTTTACAAATGCACCCTTCTTATAAGTGACTGCAACACTTCCACTTGTATATTCTCTGAAAGCATCAACATCAGCATGTCTCTTAATCTCATTTTCTAGCTGACGTACTTTGTGTTTGCTCGTAGTACTATGATGCACATCTCCACTCAATTCAATACGATATTGTGTTGGCATTAAATGATTCGCACGTTGGTCTACACTACGATATGTAGCGACGCTCATTCCTAGAGTCACAATAAGAAAAGTACATAGCATGGTTAAACTAGCCAAACCAATAGAATTAGAATTCATTCTTGAACGTAATCCAGAAATAGTAAAAAAATATTGAGATCGATAATAAATACTTGGAATCTTTTGAAGCCAATCTATCACTAAGACACTCAATGATATAAATAAGCAATACGTTCCTATTGTCACTAAAATAAGAGCAATAAAAATATTACGTAGTGAAACCAAAATGAGTGTATCTTTTAAGGCAATCATATAACTGTCAACAACAGTTATGATCCCAACAATCAATAAGATATAGAGTAAAGGTTTGGACCATTGTTTTTCCGTTGGATGTTGTTGTTGTATTAACTTAATAGGACTTTGAAATGTGATTTTTATATTGTTGACAATAAATAAAAATAGCATCATTATTGCTAACATCAACAAGGTGTATCTCATTGCACTTATATCAAATGGATATTTTTTTAAAGATACATGCGTATAACCTAATATTCTATTTAACGACATATAAGTTAATGCACCAAATAAATAACCACCTATAATACTTAGACACCCAATGATAATATATTGATATATTCCTTCTATAAACAGCATTAACCTAAAATGCTTTTTTTCCATACCCAAAATCATATTCATGGCCAGCTCTTTTTGACGATGTCGCATAATAAAACGATTAGCATAAAGAATAAAAAGGAGTCCAAATAGACACATAAAAAAATTTCCTATACTAATAAAAACTGGAATAACATCACTATGTTTATGAAGCGAAGTATTCATGTTTAAGGATAATAAAATAAATTCAATACCAAATAATATACTGATTACTAGAATAAATGGAATTATAATATGACGCTGTGTCTTAAAATTCTGAATGACTAACGTCCAAACCAAGCGAAAAATCATTTTAATCACCACTTTCGTGAAGCATTGCTAAACTATCAGCAATACGTTTTTGAAACTCTGATTGTAGTTCCTCCCCACGATAGATTTCATGATATAAACGGCCGTCTTTAATAAATAAAACCCGTTTTGCATACGATGCATCAACAGCAGAATGTGTCACCATTAAGATGGTTTGTTCATTCTCATTGATTTCTTTAAATAATTTCATAATAGTTTTAGACGTTTTAGAATCAAGTGCACCTGTGGGTTCATCAGCAAGTAATAAATCTGGGTGATTAATCAATGCACGACAAATTGCTACACGTTGCTGTTCCCCCCCTGATACTTCGAATGGATATTTATTAAGTAATGACTCTATGTGTAATTGATAACTTAAACGATAAAGACGATGACGCATCGTTTGATGTGAACGATTGGCAAGTACTAACGGCATTAAAATATTATCTTTATTCGTCATTGTAGGTAACACGTTAAAATCTTGGAAGACAAAGCCAAGATGATCCCGACGAAAATAGGCAATTTCTTTATTTCTTAATCTATGAATATCTTGTTCATTAATGGCTATCGTACCTTCTGTCGCTTTATCATAAGTAGCAATAAGGTTAAGTAACGTAGATTTACCAGATCCAGATTCACCCATAATCGCTACAAATTCTCCTTTATTTACTTTAAATGAAATACCATTAAGTGCTGTTGTAGCATTTACTCCTCTCCCAAATCGTTTTTTTACATTATTCACGTCTAATAACATGAGTCTTATGCTTCCTTTCTATTTAATAAACTCTTTTGTATTACTCTCTTCTATAATAAAACAAAAAAAGAGCCAGTAACATAAATCATTTCTAAAAATGTCACTGACTCACTTAAATAATGGATCATTTAGTTATTTACTGGGAAATATATGCTAAATGTTGTACCTTCACCAAGAGATGAGTCTACATCTACTTTATGATGTAAATGTGTTGCGATATGTTTCACAATAAATAGACCGATACCACTTGAATGTTGATTACGTTGTCCATTGTAACCAGAATAACCTTTATCAAAAATCTTCGGAAGGTCTGCTTTACTGATGCCTACACCATTATCACGTATTAACAAACGATTTGTATCGCTATTGAATGTAATCCAAATATCTTTACCTCGCGCATATTTTAAAGCATTATTAAGTATTTGCTCAATCATGATTGAGCACCACTGAACATCCGTCAACACTTCATCTTCAGAACGTTCATAATGGATTTTTGTTTTTTGATCGATAAATTGAATTGAATATTTCATTATTAACGGTTTAACTAACGTATCGATGGTTACTTTTGAAAAAGACATATCTGTTTCTTGATTCATTAATTTCAAATAACTGAGCGCTAAACTCGTATAATTTTCAATTTGAATAATCTCTTGTCGAACCCGATTCACTACATTCTCTTCATTTCGTTCTAATAATAATTTCGAAGCAGTAATAGGCGTCTTAATTTGATGGACCCAGGTTAAAAAGTAGTTTTCAACATCACTTTGATACATAGCTTGATCACTTTTTACTTGTTGTAATTCATGTTCTAAATCTTCTATTTTTTCACTGAGTGTTATATTTTCTTTAAAACCGCTAAATTGAATCAACCAGTAAATTGTCATCACAAACAGTATAATAGCCACACCTAAAAAGAAAGCATGGAATGGTAAGTTAAATAGAAAGAATATAAGTGCAAACAATAACACAAATACACTTACAATAATGATTTCGCGATGTATAGATTGTATAAATGCTTTAAGCATACTGTCACACCTTATATCCTACATTTTTCTTTGTTTCAATAAAATCGACAACGCCAATAGATTGGAGCTTTTTACGTAGACGTGTCATATTAACCGCTAATGTGTTATCATCAATAAAATTTTCAGACTCCCAACATTTTTCAATAAGTGCTGTACGGCTCACATATTTCCCTTCATTTTGAAATAATTTATTTAAAATTTGTAATTCAGTAAATGAAAGTTGTACCGACTCATCATGATAATAAAGCGTCGCCTCGTCTACTACCAATTTACAGTCTTTGACGGTTATATCATTACTTGACGTTGCTAAGTCATATGTTCTACGAAGTAAAGCTTGAATTTTAGCCACGGTAAGCGACAGATTAAATGGTTTCTCAATAAAATCATCGCCACCCATTTGAATCGCCATAATTTGATCCATATTATCTGTACGTGAACTAATAAAGATAATGGGGACATTAGACACTTTTCTAATTTCTTGACACCAATGATAACCATTGTATATTGGCAGATTAATATCTAATAGTACAAGTTCTGGATTGATGGCATTAAACTCTTCGAGAATCGTATCAAACTGTTTGGCAATGACGACATCATAATTCCATTGTGATAGCTCATTACCTAAACTTTCTGCAATCACAAAATCATCTTCTACAATAAATAGTTTCATTTTAGACATCCTCTACTTATTTTCATCATGATTGTCATAGTTAGGATTAGACATTTTATGTTTTTCTTTCTCCATTTCATGCGTCTTACTAGTCATTTTTCTTTTACGTTTTTTCTCTTCCATTATTGATAATGCGATAAATCCAATTATTAGTAATGGAGATAACATGATCAGTATCATCATTTATTCACCTCTATTTGTCTTAATCATGACATATCATCGTTACTTCATATTTTAACGCTTTTTCTTTAAAATGAATATGTTCGAGATTGACTGTTTCATAAAAAAGTAAGGAGCGAGATTAGAATTCATTTTGAATACGCCGTCTCACTCCCATGCTTCTTTTACTTTTAATCTTCTTTATTTAAAATATACTTTCTAATATCTTCTATGGTGATCGCTTCTTTAATTTGTCTTTGGATATCATTGATTTTTGCTGTTCTTCCCATACTTCCCGCCCAACTTTTCGGACTATGTTGCTCCCATTGATCCAATTCTTTAAATAGTTCTTGTAATGTTACCATGTGTACTTTACCATCCTTTTATTAAATTTAGGTAAATAAAATAGCCCTCCTTAAATAAGAAGCGCTTGTCAACATCTTCTTATCTTTCAGGAAATCCTGTTGGATGTAGCACCTCACGCTAAACGCAGTTGCTGAAGTTTCATAGGGCCAAATCCCTCCACTTGCTCTTAATAAGACGAACTATTTTATTTAAATATATTATAACGCGGAACTTTCTTTTTGAAAATAAAAATAATTTTTAAAATAAATATTCTTACTTGTTTAACAATTGTTTACAATAGCTTAAACTAAACTTTACTAAATACTAACTTCAAATCAAATAAAGTTTCTTAATATAAATATGTAAGTAATCTATATTTTACATATTAGGGGGCTTTTTAATTATGAGTTTCATCAATAAATTTGGAAAAACGACAGTAGCAACTTCAATTTTAGCTGCTTCAGTATTAGGCACAACACACGTGTCATTTGCATCTGGTGCAGGACAAGGCGCTCAAGGTCAACAAGGCCAAGATGGCGATTATATGGCAATTGGTAACACTAAAAATCCTAAAAATGTGATTTTTATGGTTGGAGATGGTATGGGGCCTTCTTATAATTCAGCTTACCGTTATTATGCAGATAATCCTAATACCAAAGAATTAGATCAAACTGCTTTTGATAAATATTTAAAAGGGACTAACCGTACTAATCCTAATGATCCTAAAGAAAATGTCACTGACTCAGCTGCAGGTGGCACAGCTTTCGCTACAGGTCATAAAACATACAATGGTTCAATCTCTGTAGATAATGATAAAAAACCTTTAAAATCAGTATTAGAATATGCTAAAGAACAAGGTAAATCAACTGGTTTAGTGACAACAGCAGAAGTCACTGATGCAACACCAGCTGTTTATGCTGCACATGTAGATGATCGTGATAAAAAAGATAAAATAGCCCAACAATTTTATAATGATAAAATTAATGGTCAACATAAAGTAGACGTTATCTTAGGTGGGGGCTCTAAATACTTCGGTAAAGAGAACGGTAACTTAACTGATCAATTCCAAAAAGACGGGTACGATTACGTAACAAATAAAACTGACTTAGCAAACTCTAAAAGCGATCAAGTATTAGGATTATTCGCTGAAAAAAATATGCCTTTACAAATTGATGCACCACAACAAAATCCACTATTAGCAGATATGGAAGATAGCGCATTATCTAAATTAGAAAAAAATGATAAAGGATTCTTCTTAATGGTTGAAGGTGCTTCAATTGATAAATCAGGACACCCTAATGATATCACTGGCGTTATGTCAGAAATGAGCGGTTTCGATAAAGCATTTCAAAACGCAATCGATTATGCGAAAAATCATAAAGACACATTAGTTGTAGCAACAGCTGACCACTCAACTGGTGGTTTATCAATCGCTAAAGGTAAAGATTATGTATGGAATCCAGAAGCGATTCATAAAATGAAACATTCTGGTAGCTACATGACTGAACAGATTGCTGATGGCAAAGATCCTGAAAAAGTGATCAATGACGGTTATGGGATCGACTTCCCTAAAGAACAATTAGATAAAGTCAAAGATGCAGCGAAAGAACTAAAAGATATTAAAGATAAAGCTAAAAATGAAGATGATCCAAAAATTGCTGAAGCAACAACAACATTACAAGATGCAATTCAAAAACCTATTAACGACGAATCTCATACTGGTTGGACAACATATGGTCATACTGGTGAAGACGTAAATACTTACGCATATGGCCCAGGTTCTAGCAAATTCCGTGGTAACATGGATAACACAGATAGTGCGAAAAATATCTTCGACTTCTTTAGTCAAGATGTAACGTCTAATCAAAACCAACAATAATCTATTATTCTTTAGAGAGACGCTCTCCAATGTAGAGAGCGTCTTATTTTAGTTCAGAAAAAAGCACTTTAACGATGATTGATGCGCTAAAGTGCTTTTAATATGTGATTATTTAATTTCTAAATTATCTTTTAATTTTTGTTTCATTTCATTTAAGCTGTCTTTATTAGGATAGAGACTAAAGCTGGTATAACAAGGTCTCTTTTGACATCTTTTTCAATTATGTATTTTTTTACTTAATAATATTTTTAGCTATAAATGATTTAATTTAATTATAATTAATTCTTTCATATATCAATACATTAAGACAAAAAACCGAGATATTTCAATCATAGAAATATCTCGGTTTATATGATTAATATTCAATATTTGGCATTTCGTTTACTTTGCTTTGATATTTTTTGAAAGCAATATAGCCTACAAAACCAATAATAGTTGTAACTAAAAGTTTTTTCATTATTGTCACTCCTTTTAATTTTTAGCGTACATTAGATTTGTTTTGTCAAAAAACAAGCCTAGACTAAATATATTATACACTCATTTGGTATGATTTTTAAAGTCAATTGAACGAATTGCATTATATTTATGTCATTTTAAAAAGGGTATTGTCAACAATATTTAATTTTTCATCACAAATAAACAAATATACATCGCAACAAACTCTAAGAAAGTAAAAAGATAAATATATTTTAAATTCAGCTTTTCTTTAAGTGGTACCTCCCAATGCGGATACTTACGTTCATAGTATACATTTTGACTAAAAAATAATCCTAAACCAAATGGAATATAAGTAATGATGTTTTTATACTTTGACTCTAACTCTATTTTATTAAGAAAATGTCTAATCAGCACTTGCAATATAACGACAATAGCTAAGAGGAGTGACATGTGAATCATTTTATTAATCGTACTCCTTTCACAAATAATATAACAATGGCTTGTAATAATACTATAAGCACAATAAAAACAACAATTTTTTAATTGATGGTATCAAACATTTGATACGTAATGGTTAATGAGTGTGTAAATAAATAAACTGTATGAAATCTTAAAAAATGTACTACAAATATTCCTATTCCATTTAGAAACTTTAAAAATAATACTAAGTAATGATTAAGGTCATATATTAGAAGTAAAATGTTATAAATATAAAGATTATACAATTTATTGTAAAGAAAACACCTACAAGTGAATAAGTAAATACTGCCCATTCAATTAAATCAGTAACTATATAAAATGTGTCCTTACAATATAACGTGGTGTTACATTATACACTACTTTCTTTCTATAAATAAATTAAGGTTAGGAAAATAGAATGCTAACACGTGATATCTTAACATTCTACTTTACTCTAACCTTTTCAATATTAAATCATATACTTTTGAATTGCATTATTTATGGCTGTGGCAAAATGATCCATTGTTGATGTCCAATTTTTTTCATTTTTACGTGCTTTCGATGAATCATCACCAATATTAAATAAAGATTTACGTAAATCTGGCGTTAACTCTAATTGTACACCTTGTCCTTTTTTGTTGTAATTCACTACATTATTTGGATCTAATCCTGCTAAATGTCCAATACCACGTTTTACATTAAATTTAAATGCGCTAAGCTCTCTAGTAATCAATTGAATTAGCTTTTCATCTCTTCCGCCAATAAGCACTGTATTGGTACCTTGTGCTTGTCCTGCACCATGAACAGAAATAGACACATCTTTATTATAGTTACGATGAATTAAATCTGAATCATTATAATTAGTAGAGGTCACGTGTAATTGTGAATTATTTTTATTTCTGACACCATTGAAGGCATAATAATCATAATTCCCTTTATTCGCAATAGCTTTTGCTAATTCTGTCGTTCCCTTCTCAATATTACCTCCATGAGGCGCAAAAATAAGGACATTACTGTTTCTATTCGTACTTTCTTTTATCCAATCTTTTCCTTCTTGTGTATCATTTAATAAGTCAGTCATTGAACGATAATAGTCTGTTGGCTTCACTTTACCTAATGTATAAGATGGTGTCGTCTTAACTTTTGATGTAGTTATGCCTGAAGTTGGGCGGACTACTGATGATTTTTTAGTTGTTGCTGGTGTCACTTTCGATTTGTTTATAGTCTTTGTTTTAAGTTTGTTTGATTTCTTAGCATTTTGAGATGATGCTTTTGATTTAGGTTGAACAACAGGTTGACTTACTTTTTTAATTGTTTTCGCTTTTTGAGTTGTTGGTGCTTTCACTGATTTTGTCGATTTTTTTACTTTTTGAGTTGTTGGTGTTTTTGATGCTTTCGATGACTTTGTTGTTTTAGTTGTCTTTGTTATATTTTTATTTTTCTGTGGCATGGTCTTCTTTTTGACTTTACTCACTGGTGCTTTTGATATTGTCGATTTAGCACTTATACGCTTTGACGTTGTAGACTTCTGTGATGATGCTGTTTTTTTAGAAGATGTCGTTTTTGAAGTTGTTTTATTTATTGTAGCTTTTTTCTTAACGTTTACTGAGCTTGTTGAGCTACTTGGTGCTGTCGTCTTTTTGTTCACATTCTTAGTTACGTGTTGAGCTGTTGTTGAAGGTGTCACTGCTTTTTTTGAACTTATCTTAGACAGTGTTGGTTGTGGTAACTTTGTCGATGTCGTTTTAGGTGCATTAGTCGTAGACGTGTTCGCTGTTGATGAGACCTTACTACTCGTTTCATTTATACGTATCGCATTTTCATTATTATAGTCATTCGAATTTTCGATTGTTCCTGTTTGAAATGATGACTTAATTTTACCTTCCTCACTAACATAACCATATTCACCATCTTGTGTTGAATTGATAGGTGCATAGTGTTGACTCATTTCCTCTGATGCATGAGCATGTCCATGTGTAAATGTGACTGTTCCAATCACTGTCATCCCTAAACTTAATAAACTTTTTTTATATTTCATAATATTCCCCTCAGTATCATTAAACTTATAGTTTAATATTACTAATATTTTCAAAAAAATCAATATTATATTTAGTTGTTTTACTTAATTTTTATTAATATTTCACGCAATAAAAAAGCTAAACTGTCATATGATATCAGTTTAGCTATCTTATCTACGATTCTCTTTCATCTTTTAAATGTTTGATATCTTGGAAGCCTTCTCTATAATTAGATAGTTCTTCCATAATTGCATACCAATCTTTTCCTACTTTTTGAAACGTCTGTTGCATCAATTCATCTTGCGCCTTATTCAATTTTTCAACTAGTTTACTTCCCTTTGGGGTAGGAAATAATTGTTTTACTCTGCGATCTTCTTCAGATTGTTGTTCAATGATTAAGCCTTCTTCTTTTAACTTTTTCAATGTCGCGTGAGAACCTTGCTTTGATATTTCTAACATATTTAATAATTGCTTTATAGTAATACCTGGTAACTTATTAATAAAAAATAAAAAGCGATGATGTTGGCGGCTCATATCATATTTTTCAATAATTTCATCCGCCGTAGAAACAAAGGTCTTATATGCGAAATAAAATAGCATATGTTCATAATCATTCTTATTACGATCCATATATGTTCTGTCCTTTTCAAAGTAATTATTAGTTATTATAGTAGACTTTTAATTTATTTTCACTAAAAGGTCAATATAGTTGACTTTATTTTGAATAGGTTATATTCTGTATGCGTAAACATAATGATTACAAAGGTGGAATTGAATATGAAACGACGTGTAGGACAATACTTAATGGACACAGTACACGAAGCGGGCGTCAATAAAATATTTGGCGTGCCAGGAGATTTTAACTTAGCTTTCTTAGATGACGTTATAAGCCATGAAGGCGTTGAATGGGTAGGCTCGACAAATGAATTAAATGGTGCCTATACAGCTGATGGTTATGCACGTATGAAAGGACTAGGCGTACTCGTAACAACATTCGGCGTTGGAGAATTAAGTGCAGTCAATGGTATTGCGGGATCATATGCTGAGCGCGTACCTGTCATTGCTATTACTGGCGCTCCAACTAGAGCCGTTGAGCAAGCTGGTAAATATGTTCATCACTCTTTAGGCGAGGGTCAGTTTGATAGTTATCGACACATGTTTGAACCGATTACAACAGCGCAAGCCTATATTACACCTGAAAATGCAACGACTGAAATCCCTAGAGTGATCAATGCAGCGCTTCAAGAACGTCGTCCAGTACACATTCACTTACCTATTGATGTTGCTATGTCAGACATTGAAGTTGAACAGCCATTCGAAGTTGAAAAAGCATCTCAACAAGATGTATCTCACTATGTAAATATGGTGGCTGATAAATTACATTCAGCTAAACAACCCTTAATTATCACTGGACATGAAATTAATAGTTTCCATTTACATGATGAATTAGAACAATTTGTAAATCAAACACATATTCCAGTGGTACAGTTGTCATTAGGTAAAGGTGCATTTAATGAAGAAAACCCTTATTACATGGGCATCTATGATGGTCAAATTGCCAAAGATGACATTAAAAACTACGTCGATCATAGCGATGTCATACTAAATATTGGCGCTAAATTAACTGACTCAGCTACTGCCGGATTTTCTTATCAATTCGATATTGATGACGTTATCATGTTAAATCATCGTTTATTTAAATTGAATGATACGGTTGACCATAACGTCACATTACCAAATTTATTAAATGCTTTATGTACCATTGACTATAAGAATGAAGCGTCATTCCCTTCATATCAACAACCTAAATCAAACAACTATAAATTAACAGATGATGCACTCACACAAGACACTTACTTTAAAATGATGCAAGACTTCATTGGTGGCGATGATGTATTAATTGCCGAACAAGGATCATCATTCTTTGGTGCTTACAGTTTGGCTTTATCTAAAAGCATGTCATTTATCGGTCAACCTTTATGGGGATCTATTGGTTATACGCTACCAGCTACATTAGGCTCACAGTTAGCCAATGAACAACGTCGTAATATTTTATTAATTGGTGACGGTTCATTCCAATTAACTGTTCAAGAGTTATCAACGATGATTCGTCAAAATATTAAACCAGTGATCTTTTTAATTAATAATGATGGTTATACTGTTGAACGTCTTATTCACGGCATGAAAGCACCATACAATGACATTAATATGTGGGATTACAAAGCATTACCAAACGTATTTGGTGGAGATAGCGTGAAAGTCCATGATGTTAAGACTTCAAAAGATTTAAAGGCTGTCTTCGATGAAATAAACGAAGATCAAGAACACATGCACTTCACTGAAGTGACAATGAAGTGGGATGATGCACCACAAACATTGCGAGATATTTCTAAAGCTTTTGCAAATCAAAATAAATAAATTGTGTATTGGGAGAACTTTTAAATAGATAAATCAAAAGCGACTGTACGTGTCATTTACACATGTGCAGTCGCTCTTTTTTATAAACTTCTTTCATTTAAAAATGTTGGGTCAATAACATGTTTTGTAATGTCTTGTAAATGAGGAATATTCCATTCACTTTCTGCATCATACTGTAGTCCATGTTTCTGTGCTAATTGTGGTGTGTAATCATCTAGGTTGTAAATTCTAAAATGTTGGCGTGTTTGTTTATTATTAGGTTTAACTTGTTCATAATGATTGACCATACTTGTCCATTTAACATTCTCTACGTGTACGCCTTTAGGTTCTTTCACTACATCGAAATTTATCCTTCCTAGCAATTGATTATTTTCATCTCCACCATATTGTCCATTTAAAAAATTACCTAAAGAATAGGCTACCAACGTTTTATGATGATGACCTTTTGCTTTGACCCATTTTACTGGTTGAATTACATGTGGATGCGTACCGATAACGACGTCTACACCCTCATTTGCAAACAATTGAGCATATTTCTTCTGTGTCTTATTTGGTTTATGATGATTTTCATTTCCCCAGTGTGCCGACACCATGACTACGTCGCTTTGTTGTTTTGCTTTTCGTATATCCTGTTTAATAGTAGCTTCGTCAAACGTTTTTACTGTATATGGATCGTTTGAGACCATATCATTTGTTCCATACGTGTAACTTAATACACTAATTTTTACACCATTTTTAGAAATGGTATGTACACGATTCGCCTCTTTTTTCGAATTGTATATTCCTGTAAACAATACGTTATGATCAAATTTTTCCCAAGTCTGTATATGATTTGTAACCCCTTGATCCCCTTGATCTAAGGAGTGATTATTTGCACCATTAATCATATCGAAACCAGTTGCAACAATGTCACTTGCTACCTGACTAGGTGTATTGAACTGTTTAAATCCTGAAAATGGAATATCATCTCCACCAAGCGGAGACTCTTGATTTACAAAAGCTAGATCAGGTGTAGTTATATCGTTCTTTATATTAGAATACATTGGTTTAAAATTAAATGAGCCATCAGAACGTTGTGCATCATTATAGACAACAGGATGAATTAAATTATCTCCCACTGCCACAACTGATAATTTCTCACTGTTATCTTCAGCAAGAGCCATACCACATATCAGTGAAAATACTAGAAAAATAACGACTGAAGTGATGTAATATCTGTACACTAAACTTACGCTCCTTATTAATTTAGAGTAGCTTCTTTTATATTCACGAAAAACCTAAAATAATTAATACTTGTCATTATTTTAAGATACTCAAAATAATAACTCAAATTAGTTTATGAATTAAAAAAATAAGAAATAGAAAAAGTATCTATTTCTTATTTTTGGTTATCTATCCTTACCAAATATATCAACATGTTTGATAGGTTGATCGATAGCATTCGCTAATTTGAAAGTTTAGCTTTAACTATAGTGTTAATTGGTTACTTAACTTTATTCATTGTAGGTATTGCTGGTTTTGTCTATACCATTTTAGCTATTCTTGCAATGAATAAAGGCGAAGATTTTGTTGTTCCATTTACGATTGAAATTATTAAATAAATAAAAATCCCCTCTGTGAATGTTTCTCACAAAGGGAATTTTTTATTCTTCTACTAACCATTCAATGGTACGTTCAATAGCCTTATCCCAGAAAGCATAATCATGTTCTCCAGGTCCCTCTTCATATTTGTAAGTGATTCCTTTTTTATCTAAATATTTCATAAATTGTTGGTTGTCATCATATAAGAAGTCTTCTGTACCACATTGAATAAAGAATTCTGGGAGTGTTATTCCTTTTTCTACCGCTTCATCAACTAAATGATACGTGTCTAACTCTGTACCTTTAACTTTCAAAGCTTCGCCGGCAATGGCTTTTGGATCAAAGTCATTCCATTCAATATCAAGTAAAGATTGTACATCACATACCGCAGATAATGGGGCTGCTTTTGAGAACAAATGACTTTGTGTTAAAGCAAATTTCACTGTGCCATAGCCCCCCATTGAATGTCCAGCTATAAAATTATCTTCTCTTTTCTTAGATAGAGGTAATACTTGGTGCGCATAATGATATATTTCTAAAATATAGTTATAATAACTATGTCCATAGACCATATTCGCATAGCCACTGTGATCAGCATTCGGCATAATCACTGCTAAATGATGTGCTTCAGCATAACGTTCAATACTTGTTAAGCGTATGTAAGACGTCGCATCACTTGATAAGCCATGTAACAGTAATAACGTTTTCAAAGGTTTTGCAGGTTCATCTTGCTTGAAAAAGCTATCGTCTTCTGGAACGATGGCTGTAAACGATTGATTCATTCCAATCGTAGGTGATTTATAATTAATAGTCATCAATGCCATATTGACTTCTCCTTTCATTTTATAAAGTATGTTATCTATTTTACACTTTTTGTAGACTAATGGAATATTTTTAATATAAAAAAACGCTAGCCAAATGACTAACGTCTTTCACTATAAAATGTTTCACGTGAAAACATTAAATATTTTCTCTAAAGAGTGGCTGGCTCATACATCTTGGACCTCCACGGCCACGTACTAACTCACTTCCTTTAATCTCAATCACTTTAATACCTTTGTCACGTAATAATTGATTAGAGACGTAGTTTCTGTCATACGTCACCACAACGCCTGGGCGAATACATAATGTATTAGATCCATCGTTCCACTGTTCTCTAGCACCGTCAATTATATCCCCGTTCCCAGTAGGTATAAATTCTACGTTATCTAATCCTAATGCACTGGCAAGTGTTTCTCGTAATTGGCTAGAATGCGTGATTTTAATATCCTCTTTTATTTCATCTTGTTCAATTGTAAAGATATTCATATGATTTTCTTCTTTAAAAATAGCTGCATGTACTGTGAATTTATCATAATCAATCATTGTAAATACAGTATCTAAATGCATAAATGTACGGCTATTGGGTATTTCAATCGCAAGTACTTTCTTAAATGTCGTATGTTTATCTTTAAAGATATGTCGTGCTAAACGTTCAATGGCCTCAGCAGAAGTACGCTCTGAAATGCCAATCGCTAAAACATCTTCAGACAATACTAGTTCATCTCCACCCTCAATATTAAAAGGTGACGTCCGATCTAGCCACACCGGTATATCTGCTTCTTTAAATCGAGGATGATGATTTAAAATATACGTCATAAAAATAGATTCACGGCGTCTTGCACGCCAGTACATACGATTAATTGACATCCCTCTACCTATTGATGCTTGTGGGTCACGTGTAAAATATAGATTAGGCATTGGATCTAAATAAAACGGATATCGATCATCTAAATATTCAACGAGATGAGTTGTTTCAAGTTGAATTTCTTCTTTTCTTATACCTGCCATTACTTTTTCAATCAGTGCTTGATTGGATAACTTTGAAAAATAATCTTTAATTTCTTTCTCATGTCCTAAAATCGTTTTTTGAGATTCTGATAAAATATCATCAATAAATTGCTGTCTTACTTTTTCATCTTCAATCGCTTCAGCTGCAAGCTGTTCTAAATAAACTACTTCTACCCCTTCAGCTCTTAATGTGTCCGCAAACTGATCATGCTCTTCTTGTGCTACTTTTAGATATGGAATGTCGTCAAACAATAATCCACTTAAATGATCAGGTACTAAATTTTCCAATTCTTTACCTGGCCGTTTTAATAGCACTGTTTTTAATGTCCCGATTTCGTTATTAACTTGAATTGGCCCCTTTGTCATTCGTCTTCCTCCTTCAAGTAAATTATATTTCTATATAATTATCATACAAAAACAGTCTCATATATACATTTTTTGTAGATGAATCTATCGTATCACCCTTCTATAATTTTTAATAACAAAAATCTTAATATACGATTAATACGATAAAAATCTAATATTTCTAAAAACCTTAATAAAATGCCGCATTTATTTTTATTCTTTTTTATGTATAAAAAAATAGTTAAAGTGACAACACTCACTTCAACCATTACCGTTAATCCATTTAGTTCATTGCTTTTTGTACTGTGCTATAGCCCAATACTACTCGATCTACTGTACCTTTATTAACGTCAAACCAAACTGTCATACCATTTTGTTTAGGTTGATAGTAATAAATACCTGTTGTGTTGTTTTTACCATTATCAATTTTTTGTAGATCTTTACTATATACTTTTTTTAGTTGTGTCAATGAAAGCCGACCCTTTACTTCCATATCTAATAATGATGCAGTTTTACCGTCTTTAGATACATTTCTGAAGTATTGATCATATTTCATTGCTGATTTATTAGATGTTGACTTTTTGATTTTAATACCATTAAATTTGACATTTTCAGCTTTAACCGCATTTTTAAAGTTTTTATCCAATACGAATGAAGCATTTTGACCAGCATAACCATTATAGTTATAATATGACGACGTTGCTGCGTGTGCAGTTGGCTGTTGAACAAGCGCACCTGTAACGCTAGCACCTAAAAATGTACTAAATGCTACTGTTGTAGCTACAAATACTTTCGTTGTTTTTTTCATATGTGTCCTTCTCTTTCTCTTTAAACTACCCATATCATACTTTATTACTTATATCTATACAATTAATAATATATTTAAATATTTTTTTATAAAATTGTGTTATAATACAAATGGGAGTAATAGTCCTATTCACTCCTTCACAAAAAGTTATATTACGTAATAACATTAGGCCATAAGTTTACTTCCCCTTTGTTAAACTTGTGGTCTCATTATATATAAATTCATTTTTTTAATTTTAAAATATAAGATTTATTTATATTATAAGAAAGCACTTTAATAATACGAACATATGTTCTATAATATGATTGAGGTGGTTCTTATGATTCCTGATCAATACAAACGTGAAACAGATTACCGTAAAATTCCTAGAAAATATTTAGACGCTAATATACCACAAGGCCGTGGCATGATTAAGTGGGCGCCTTTTGCAGTAATGCCTGAACAGTATGAACGAATAAAAGCATTTATCGAAGACCAAAATAAAATAACAATGCCCTCTTTGTCAGAAGATCAATTCAATATTCTGAATAGACGATTAATTGAAAAATATACAACTCATCAACTCGCTATGATTAGTTATTTTAAAAATGGTGCTATTCATTCTATTACTGCCTATATCAAACGCATTGATACTTTAAACCAGTATGTTACGATTAGTAATGAGAATGGCTCACAAACAATGAAACTGGAGTTTGAAGTGTTATGCCATATTGAATAATAAAAAAAGAGCGGGAATTGAATTCAGTCCCGCTCATATTTATTATTTATTTGCTTGTTGTCACACCTTCGTAGCCAATATCAACTTCTACTGTTCTTCCATGTGTTATAACAAATGAAACAATTAAGCCGTCTTTCTTAGGTTGATATTCAAAAATACCACTTTGTTTATCATTAGGAGTTCCTTTTACTTTTTTTAAATCTTGGCCATACGCTTTTTTCAATTGATTATATGTCAAATCTCCTTTAACACTAAATTGAACTTTATTTGCCTTTTTGCCATCTTTACTTACACCAGTAAATTTTTGATTATATTTTTCAAGTTCTTTATTACTATCCGCTTTTTCAAATTTTATCCCATTCATTGTTACATTTCCATATTTAACTGCTTTAATAAAATGTTTATTTGTTACAAATTTTGCGTCTTTATCTACATACCCGTTATATACATAATATGGCTTTGTAGCTGCATGAGCTGTATCCTCGATTGGTAAAACAGCTGTACTTACGCCTAATACTGTCCCAAATGCTAAAGTAACTGATGCTATAGATTTAACTATTTTATTCATGATTGTCCTTCTTTCTCTAATGGATTTTTGTTTCACTACTATTATCTCATACTCTTTATCTTAATTCACTGTACTTTAGATGTATCTATCACAGAATTATGTGAATAAAATGTAATATTATTTAGTTATATAAATACTTCCTATTTGTTGAACTTTGATTATAATAAACTAAAGAAATCAATTAAAAATGGAGGACTATAATTTGAAAAAAATATTAGCAACTATAGTCATTATATTACTTGTTGTGGCATTAGGATTCTCAGTCTTTTTTGCAGCCACACATTCTAATCAATCTGACTCAAATCAAACACAATCTACTAAAAAGAAAGATAAAAAAGAAAGTACTTCTGAAAGTCATACAGTTCAATCTAATGAAACAAGTCAATCTGACAATGGTACCAATGCGCAATCTGAGCCAACAAGTCAGTCATCACAAACTTCTCAAGCGACACAAGAGTCTCAACAAGCGACACAACGTCAATCTAATATTCAGACTACACAGCCAAAAACAAGTGAATCATCAAACACATCACAACATCGTTCAGAAAGTAACACGTCAAAACAACCTACATCTCAAAGCACAGAAGAGAAACCATCTTCAGAGCAACCATCAGCTGAACAACCTTCAACAGAAGCAAAGCCTTCATCACAACAAAGTACGCAGTCTTCAACTGAAAGTCATCATAGCAGTAGTGAATCTAATAATAAATCTAATTAAACATAATAGCCTGATTGATAATGATTTTTTACTATCAATCAGGCTATTTATATTTTCTATTCTGTTACTTTACTTTCTTCTACGCGTTTTGCAATCTTAGTCATAATTGGATCTAAGAATGGTTTAGCAATAAATCCGATTAGGAAGAAACTAAGACCGAACAAACCGAATATAATTAATTTTGTAATTAAGATTTCTGGTACGATTCCACCTACAACTTCACGTAAGCAATCAATTAAGTACGTAAATGGTAAATATGGTGAAATGTTTTGGAAAAACTTAGGTAGTGTCGCTACTGGGAAGGTACCGCCACCGCCTGCAATTTGTAGTACTAAAAGAATGATGGCTACCGCTTTACCTGGGTTACCCAATATAGATACACACGTATAAACAATGGTATTAAACACAATTGCGCCAAATAATGCAACGAGTACAAAGAGCAATGGTGATTCTACTTGCGCATGAAGTAAGAATAAGTCACCTGTTGTAACAATGAGGGTTTGTAATACACCCATCAAGATAAAGAACATTCCTTTACCAAGATATTCTTGTCGTTTCGTTAACTGATCTGCTAATTCTTCATGTTTGTTATGCACTGTTAATAAACTCACTAATAATAAAGCGCCCACCCAAATAGATAATGCTGTATAGAACGGTGTCATCCCTGAACCATAATCTCTAACTGGGAAAACATCAACTGTTTTCTTATTGATTGGATTCGCGATAACATCTGCTTGTTTTTTCAAATCATTTTTCAGACTATTAACAAGCTTATCTACTGCATCGTCATCGTCTAATTGATTGAATATATCATTAGCCTTATTTAAATCTCTTTCGATGCCAGGTAATTTTGTTTGTGCAAAGTTCGCTAAATTCGCTAAAGCTTCTTTTGCTTTTGGCTGATTTTCATCTAATAAATCAACTGCATTATCATATTTATCAAATAACGTTGGTAGATTAGCATTTACAGTAGCCGTTGCATTCGCAAGACGTTGTTCTAAATCAGGTAAATCATTACGTACAAAGTCTGCAGCTTTTTCTACATTTTTTCTTACTGTTGGGAAGTAATTTTTAGCAGTTTGTGTTGCTTCAATATATCCCGCTTCAAGTGATGGTAATTCACTTTGAAGTGTCGCAATACGACTTTGACCATCGCCTACAATTTGTTGACCTGCTTGAATGACTTGATTAATCGTATTTAATTTAGATTGAACATCTGATAATACAACTTGGCCTTCACTTAATTGTTTTGTAATATCATTAGAAACTACAAGTAAACGATTATTTAAATTATTTTTAATGTAATCTCTATAACTACCTAAGCCAGAATTTAAAGCTGGCAAGCTTCTTAATACATTAATAGACTCAGCGCTACCTTTACCACCGCTAGATAATGCATCAATCAATTGATTAGTAGAACGTAACGTATCATTAATACGATTATTCGCGCTTTCTATTTGTTTAATTTGTGGTGCTAAATTCACATGTTCACGTTGTTGTAACTCTTTTAATACATCAATAAGTTGTTGATTGTATTTTGATGTGTTTTCTAAACGTCCTTTAATATTTCGAAGCATATCATTGTATTCTGTTGGTCGATTAGAGGCAATGACACCATAAGTTATATCTCTTAATGCTTTTACATCAGATTGTGACGCCTTAGCTTGTTTATCAGCATTTGAAGATAATGCAAGTAATGCTTCAGCAAGTCCACTATTCATTGATTTAACATCTTCATTTGAAAGAATCTGACCATTAGGTAATTGATCATTATTCGAACTATTACTTAATTTTTGAATCGTATATTGAGGCATGCCATTGTCATTAGTTGTAGTACTTTGTTGTCGTAGATTATTATTTACATTACCATTAACTGCCTGTGCTCGCCCAGCTGCCTCTTGATAATCTCCAACACGTTGTTTAGCCATACCTAAATAACCTTGCGCATCGTTAAGTTGTTGATTTGCTAAGTCTAATCCTTGACCCGCAATATCTACTCCTCTATTAATTTTAGGGAATGTCTGAGGTATATCATCTGCTGCTACATTCACTAATTTCTGAATGTTAGGCATATACTCGTTCAATGCGAGAATTAATTTCGCTTTTTGATTCAATGAAGGAATAGCTGCATTGACGTCATTTAATTTTTGCTGAGCATTTAAAATATCACCTTTATAGTTACCTAAATCACGGAATTGATTTGCATATTGATCAAGCTGATCTTGATGATCATTAAGATAAACAATTCTATCTGCAATTTTATTCAGTTTAGGTAAAGATTGATGTGCTGCATATACAGCATTTTTAATTTTATTAATTGTTGGTACTTCATCTTCAATTTGAAGACCTACTTTATTTGCTTCTTTCAATAATGCTTTTGTTACGGTCGTATTAAACTGCTTATTAGCTTCATCAACAATAATTGTCGAACCGGTATCGGTCATTTTAGGAGCAACAGCATTAATTTTTTGGTTCACTTTATATGTAATGTCTGCTTTTTCAGGATGTTTACGAAGTGTTCCAGTAATTTGATGTGTAAATTTCTTAGGTATGTAGATACCTGCATAGTATTTACCCATTCGTATGTCATGATCTGCTTTCTCTCGACTGACAAATTGCCAATCAAATTTATTGTTCTTTTTCAATGTGTCTTCGAGCGTATTACCTACATTAATTTTCTTACCTCGAATTTTATCGCCTTGGTCTTCATTTACAACTGCCACTTTAATATGACCTGTATTACTATAAGGATCCCACATCGCCCATAAGTTAAACCATGCATAAAATGAAGGTAGAATTGCCAAACCACCTAGAATGACCCAAGCAGCTGGTGTTTTAGCTACACGCTTTAAGTCTGTCAAAAATAATTTAAACGCGTTCTTCATTTTCACTCTCCTAGAAATGAAATATTAAGAATTTATATCAATATGATTTAAAACATTGTTTTTTATATCGTAGAATTAGTATAATACTTTTATCACGATTGCCATAATTAGTTGATACATATCAACAATCAAATGGTACTCATGCATTATAGCAGAAAATGTTTTTAGCTACAAAGCTAATGCTACGTTAAAATATGATAGAAATCGTCTGACTTAAGACGGATTTATAAAATATATTATACAAAACTAAGGAGCGTTTATTGATGTCGAAGCAAAAATTTATGATATATTTGCTAACTACAACTCTTGTTTTACCAACATTTACGTCTAGTGTTGCTCAAGCTGAAGAGAATACAAATACAAAACAAACTAAAACATCTGAATCAAATCATGAGGGGTCAACTTCTACATCAGAAACAGCAAGTACTGAAAGCAACGAAACTCCATCTTCAGAAGAATCAACTTCTGATAGTTCTGATAATAAAAAGCAAGAATCTCAGTCAAAAGAAAATCAAACAGACACAACTTTAAATGAAGATGCATCCTCTCATTCTAAGTCATCATCAACACATTCAAAAAATAATAGCTCATCTAACACTAAAGATGAAGACACGTATCATACACCATTATCTGCATTTAATATTAATGGTTCAAATCCTTCATTCTCATCAAACTTTTTAAGTCCTAGCCAATATGAAAATGGATTCAGTTTAACAAGTTTGATTTCATCCCTATTTAATTTTGATGATGATATTTCAAAATATGAACATGTTGAAAGTGATTCATCTTCATCTAATAATAGTGATGACAAACATACAACGAATACCACTTCTTCAGATAAAGATAACACCGAATCGTCAAATCAACATACAACAACAGATGCATCAACTCAGGATTCATCTGACAAGTCAAATAGTAATGTCACATCATCAAGTCAATCAGATGCACTAACTGAAAATAATCAATCTAATCAAACATCTCATTCATCATTTAAATATAGTAACGATAATAGCAATCATTCAAATGATGACTCTAGCGTAAGTAAAGCTTTAGATTCATTGAATCAATTAGCTTCAGATTTAAATGATAATAGTACTAACGAATCATCAACATCAGAAGAAACAACAAAAGATACAGCATCTCAAACATCTAAATCTCAAGAAGAGAAAGCAACATCGGAATCTTCAACTTCACATTCAACACCTTCTGACAAAGATGGACAACAATCAGAAGCTGTGTTAGATGCGCTTCTTGATCAATATAGTGATAAAGCACAACAAACACATAAAGACTATACATCATCTAAAAAAAATAACACATCTCAAACATCACAAAATGAAGATTCAAAAAAAGATGAATCAACAACTCAAGATCAAACATCTACAAATAAAGACAATCCACAATTGCCAACAGAAAAACAACTAAAACATAAACAAGAAGCACCACAATCATTTGAAAATGATTTTAAACAAAGTAATACACGTGCTGTAAGTTTATTCCAAGATATACCACAACTAAATGGTAACAATGTTACTAATGGAGACATTGCAGTAGTAGAAAATAAAGAAACACGTGAATTTATCACATCTATTGCTAAAGACGCGCATAAAATCGGCCAAGATAATGATATCTACGCTTCTGTAATGATTGCACAAGCTATTTTAGAATCAAGTTCAGGTAATAGTGCACTTGCGCAAGCACCAAACTACAATTTATTCGGTATGAAAGGCAGTTATAAAGGAGCTACAGTTAACTTCAATACACTTGAAGCTGGTAGTGACAACACTATGTTTAGTATTAATGCTGGTTTCCGCAAATATCCAAATCTTAAAGCTTCATTAAAAGATTATGCTGATTTAATCAAACACGGTATTGACGGTAATCCTACAATTTATAAATCATCTTGGAAAGAGGTTGCTCCAACTTATCGTTCAGCAACACGTCATCTGAGCCAAACTTATGCTACTGATCCTAACTATGCAACGAAGTTAAATGGCTTAATTGACCATTACAATTTAACTGATTTTGATAAGAAAAAAATGCCTAATTTAGATAAATATTCAAAATCAATAGGAAGTAATGGCACAGATGCTTCAGGAAGTGCATTTAAACCATTTTCAATTACAGATGGTTCTTCACCATATCCTTATGGTCAATGTACTTGGTATGTATACGAACGTGTTCAACAATTTGGTAAACACGTAGGCGGTCATTGGGGCGATGCACATAACTGGAATAATAGTGCTGAAGACGCTAGTTATAGTGTAAGTACAACACCTAAAAATCATACAGCTGTTGTATTTGAAGCGGGTCAATCTGGAGCAAGTGCGTTATATGGTCACGTTGCTTTCGTTGAAAAAGTAAATAATGATGGTTCAATCATTATTTCAGAATCAAACGTGAAAGGATTAGGTATTGTATCATATCGTCAAATTGATGCCGATACTGCCTCATCTCTACACTATATTCAACCTAAATAAATGTAAGTGCATAACAAAAGCCATTGATTTTCAAATACTTGAAAATCAATGGCTTATTTATTATGAGTATACTAACACTTGGGCAATTAATAAACCACCACCAAAGATAAATACAAATGCAACAATTGGCCATACAAATTTAAGCCAATGTGAATATTTCATATCCAACATTTGTAATGTAGCCATAATCAATCCTGTTGGTGCTAAAAATAGCATCGCATATTGTCCAAATTGATACGCTGTCACAATCACAAATCGAGGAATGCCTACTGTATCAGCAAGTGGTGCAAATATTGGCATTGCAAGTACAGCTAATCCTGATGATGAAGGTATAATAAATCCTAGAAAGAAAAAGATAATCAATAACACAAGAATAAACAGTGGTCCATTCGCATGTTTTACAAGTGAAGATGAAAAGTTTAAAACTGTATCTGAAATCAGTCCATCATTCATAATCATGTTAATACCACGTGCAAGACCAATGATTAATGATACACCCACTAAACTTGATGCACCATTAACGAATGCATCAACCACTTTTTTCTCACCTAATCCATTCTTACCTAATGCAACAATAAGCATAATCACAATAGTAAAGGCTAAAAACATAGATGCCATAATCGGGAACCACCATCCCTGAGTCATTACGCCCCATACCATAATTGGAAAAGGTAAGATAAATAATATTAAAATAATTTTTTTACGTAAGGTGAAAATACTTTCTTCACTATTATTCTTAATCACTGACCATTGTCTTTCAAACTTCACTTTATCTTCATAAGTATATGATAGTTTTGGATCTTTCTTGATACGCTTTGCATACCAGTATAAATATCCAATCGTAAATATGGCTGCTACAACGAGTCCAGCGATACGCCAATATAATCCATCTACAAATGTTGTTCCTGCAGCATTAGAAGCGATTACTACTGAAAAAGGATTAACTGTTGAAAATGTACTACCAATAGAACTTGCAAGGAAAATAGATCCTACGCATATAATAGAATCATAACCCATCGCTATAAATATAGGGACAAGCACTGGATAGAAAGCGACTGCTTCTTCCTCTATACCACACAATGTTCCACCTAAAATCATTAAGATAGATACCATAAAGACCAGTAAAAATTCATGACCCTTAGTTTTTTTAGTTAGTGCTAATAATCCGGATTCAAAAGACCCACTCGTTTGTACAACTCCTATTAAACCACCAAGCACAAGAATAAATACCATGACATCGACAGCTTCAATGGTCCCATTTACCATGCTTGAAGTAATTTGCTCGAGGCCAGCTGGATTTTGTTTCAAGCGCTCGTAAGTTCCAGGAATTGATATGGGTTTATTGATAGCACCTGATTTAAATTGATTCACATCAATTTTGACGCCTAATTTATCAAGTTGATCTTGTGTCCCTGGGACTGTCGTTGTTTTATTATGTGCATCAACAATCTTAAATTCGTGAGCGCCTGCATTATAAGAAAGCTTAGCATAAGCACCTGCTGGCACAATCCAAGTTGCTACCACCGCAATAATGGTTAGAATAAATAATATTGTAAATGCACCAGGCATTTTTAATCGAAATCTTTTTTTCTCTTTTTTATTAGAGACTGTATGAGACACGCGTTCACTGTGTTCCATGTTTCCCACCCCTTTTATCTTTATTACTTCAACATGTACCACGTAATGATTATAATTCAGTCATTTTAAAAATTATTTTTTCATACTTTAAGAGTATGTCTAATATATATTACATTCAATAATAATTTAAAATAAATCGATTATTATTCACCATTTAAATATACCGTTTATGTATAATTTCACCTAATATCAATTCATATCCGCTTTTTATGAAAGTGCTTTTTATATAAAAATAGAGTAAATAACTAATGTTCAATGACATTAATTATTTACTCATATATATTTGATTTAGTTATTTGATTGATGATGTTTACGACGACTGAACCATACAAGCGCTCCACCTGCAATAGCAATCACTGCTGCAATTGGAACCCAGTTTTTCTTAATAGCTTCACCTGTGGCTGGCAACGATACATCGCCATTATCATCAAATAAACCGCTAAGCAAACCATCATCACCTATATTGCCTAATGATAAGCCTTGTGTTGGATTAGGAATATCACTAATACCATCTAGTAAACTATTTCCATTTGTTAATCTATCAAGCAAACTATTGCCTGAAGGAAGATTACCTAACAAATTACTTCCAGTTAAACCGCCTAGTAAATCTAACCCATTACCTAATAGACTAGAACCATGATTTGAACCATTTGTGTTACCAGTAATACGATCTAATAATGAAGGTCGATTTACAATTGGATCAAGAATATAATTTAATCTATTTTTGGCTTGACCTAAACTGTTTTGAAGTTGTAATAAGTCATTGGCCTTACCATTAATTGAACTTTTTACTAAATCTAAAGCATTCGCTTTATCAGACTGTACTCTTGAAATAATATTAGCTAAAGCATCGGCTTTTGCTTGGTTTAATTTTGTTGCTAACATTGTTTCAATGGCTTGTTTTCGATTAGACGTTTTATCTAAAATATCATTTAAAATATCATCGCTAGACACAAGACCGTGTTTACTAAATTGTTGTTTCAAACGCTCAACAATTTGTGAGTTTGTTAAATGATCATTAGCTAATCGTTTTGCAATAGTAGCCGCTTCATTTTGACCTAAACGTGTAGATAAAATTGTTTTTAATAAATCTTCTTTATTAGTAGCTTGTTCTAACATAGATGTTAAAATGTCATCACTCGTTGTTGAAGTCAATCCATCAATTTGTTTCATAATCTGATCTGCAATTTGTTTATCAGATTGTCCCTTTGTTTTAATATTTTTCAAGATGTGTTGCGCTTCATTTTTGCTGAACACACTGTTTAATATATCTTCAGCTGCACGTTGTTTGTCAGAGACTTGTTGTAAACGATTAAGAATAATGTCACGATTATTTTCTACATTTTGACGTACTGTTTCAATGTCTTTTTCGATGGCCTGTTTATCTTTTTTGGCTAAGTCAGCTTGATTTTGAACTTTATTACGTAAATCTGATAATTGATCTAATTTACGAGTGATATATAAATGACTTGCATCATCTCGACTATTTTCAACTTTAGCAATAGCTTGATTGATTTTTTCAGTTTCAGATAATTGGTTATTCACTTTATCAAATTGATGATTTAGTACATCTGTATCTAAATCGTGATCTTTATTAATATTGTTTAAATCAGCTAATCCATCTAGTAAATGATGGTTTGAATGAGATTGTGTTGTATCTTCTGTTGATGGTGTTTCTTTTGTTGAAGCATCCTGGGTAGTAGATTCAGGTGTCGCTTCTTCTGTACTATTTTCATTACTTGATAATTGATTTGAATTGTTTTCTTTTGAACGTTCGATGTCTTTTTTAGCACCATCGATATCATTTTTTATACTATCTAATTTATCAATAATAGAAGAATGTGATTTAGAAGATGCTGATTGCTTTGAATCACTCTCTATTGTTGACTCTTCTTTCGTTGTTTCTTCCGTAGTTGGTTCTTCTTTCGTTACTTCATCAGTTGTGTTTTCAGAAGTGTTTGTTTCAGAAGACGAAGCTTCATTTGATATTACGTCATTTTGTTGACTGCTATCAACTTTATTAGACAAAGCATCTAAATCTGACACAATTTTATCTAATTCACTTGATGTATTATCAGAAGAAGTATCATTACTAGTTGTAGCTTTTTCGTTTGTTGAAGCCTCTTGAGTACTAGATGATTCAGTACTGTCTGTTTCTGTACTGTTATCCTTGTTTGAAACATCCGTTGTGTTTTTTTGAGTCGTTTCTTTGTTTTCTTTTTGCGCTTCTTTGATTATATCTTTAATTTCAGTTTGATCTTTAGCACTTTCAATATCTTCTTTATAATTTTTTAATTCGACTGCACTTAAATTTTTTAGTTGATTAATGTCTTTTTTCGCTTTATTAATTGCATCTTGTAAATCTTTTTGAATATGTGTTGTATTTTCAGAAGTTGTTGTTTGTACATCTTGTGTTGCTGCAAATGCATCTTTAGTAAATCCATAACCTATAAGTGAACTACTTAATATTAAAGCTGAACATGACACTTTTAAATACGAACTTATCTTCGACATTTTACGATTCTCATTTTGCGTATTTTTATTCATTAATGCCACCCTTTTTAGTAATATTCCATTTTATTATATAACATTTTACATAAAACTTGAACGTCTTATTATTTTTTATTTATTCATTTTTATCAAAAACTAAACATATTAGCTTTTATATTTTTAAGCGTTTTATATTAATCTTTCGAATATTCGTTACATCCACAGAATATTGATACTGACCCGTTAAATCAATTAGAGATAAAAATTTATTATGTCCTGCTCCTGTATCTATAGATAACTCATTTTTCTTTTTAAAAATATTATCTTTTTTTAATCCATAGCGGTAATTCGGTACATGGCCATGGACTAGATATTTATTTTTAGGAATCTGACGATTAAGTGAATGTGAATAATGTCCTGTAGTATATTCTTTTATTTGCTTATTCAAAGGTTTGTTTGTATCTATCCCTGCATGTGCAAAGATATAATCACCAATCACTTCAACTGCAGATAATTCACGTAAGAATGCATGCCATCGCTTAATCTTTTTATCTTTACTATTTAACCAACGCATTTCATGGTTACCTGCTAAGGCAAGCGCACCGCGTCGTTTTAATCTTTTAATCAGTTTTAATGTTCCAAATGAATCAGGTCCGTGATTAACATAATCTCCCATAAGTACGAGCTGATCTTTTTTGGGGTTATATTTTGCTCGTTTTAAAAGTGTTACGAGTGCTTTCCGATGGCCATGAATATCAGAAACCACAAGTAGCCTTTCTACCATGTGAATCTCTCCTCAAATGTAAATTCTTCGTGTTGTATGACAGGGTACGCAACATAATTATTACCCTAAATTTTCAATTTAGTACATAAAATAATATTGTATATTCTATTATAATGCATTAAGATTAACTAACTTTAAACAATTTATTAACGTAGCCTCAAAATTCTTTCTTTAATATACATAATAGAATAGAAAAAATTTATATATTTTGGGGAATTAATTTATGAATACAAAACAAATGCTGATTTTTAAGAACTTTGTTGAATTGCAAAATGAAAACGCAGTTGCTGAAAAACTGGGGATAACACAGCCAACTGTAACGTTTCATTTAAAAAATTTAAACAATGAGTTTGGGTTACCTTTATACTTTAAAAAAGGAAAACATTTCAATTTAACAGAAGCTGGAGAACTACTATATCGTAATTCTAATAAAATGTTAAATTTAATCGATGAAACTACAAATATAATTGAAGAATTTAAACAATCTAAGCGTGGAACTTTACGTGTTGGGGCGAGTCATGCACCTATTTACAGCATTCTTCCTACTGCTTTCAAAAAATATATGCATGATTCTCCAGATATTGATGTTAATTTAGTTGTGGATACTGCCCCAACGATACTAAAGAAAGTGAAAGATAGAGAAATTGATATTGGCGTCATTTCAGAAAAAGGATTTACTGAAAAAGAACTAAAAGTGAAACGTCTACAAGAAAATCCGCTGGTTATTGCAATGGATAAAAGACATCCTTTGGTTTCAAAAACAGATATTTCATTAGAAGATTTAAAAGCGTATCGTTTCATTATTCATAGTAGTGGTTCCACACGAGAAAGCATTGATAACTGGCGCAAAAACAATTTTATTGATTTAAATGTTCATATGGAATCGAATAGTATTAGCAGTATATTAACTATTATTAAAGATTCTAACTATCTGAGTCTTGTTAGCCAAAGCACATTGTTCCATCACCCAAATATTATTGGCAAGCCATTAAAAGACGGTCCACCATCAAGCTATCTTTCCATTGTTTACCGATCAGATCGTCATCTCACTTCTATTATTCAAAATTTTATTACATTAATATATTCCATAATATAAGTAAATGTTTACTTATATTAAAGCGACAACTTATCTTTTTTCTTACATAAATAGGGAGCGAAAATAAATTCCGACAGAATTATTTTCCGCTCTCTTTAATTTTTTTATCAAATGTAAAATTTTAATAAATTTTATTAATAAATAACTATAAAAATGATAACATTTTTACATTATATTAATAAATCGCTATAAAAATTTGTCTATTCCTAATATAATAAAATTAAGAGAACACCGTTTTCATCAATTTTGATATGAAGGAGGCTGAGTTGATGCTTATACTTTCTATTATTTTACTAGTAGTTGGTATCATACTCATCTCTATTAGTAGCTTCGTCGCATATAGACAAGATATTGATCTTAGAGAAAAAATATATTTACCAGGCGTTTTATTTGTACTCATCGGTGCAATTTGTCTTATCGGATATTTCGTAGCTTAAATTTATACATATCGTAAAGAGAAGGATAACGAATTCTAAATGAATGTTCTCCTTCTCTTTTTTATGCTCCTTCTCACTTCTTCTATAAAAAAACAACAATTTTAATAAAATGTTGCATTTTCCAACGTCTTAAATTTTTTAATGGTACACATATAATCAAACTCTTGTTAAATTATAAAATACGTTCTGTTAACGCAGTCTAGTAACATTATTTTAATAACAAAAGGAGGTATTATATTGGCAAATCTATTATATAAACTTGGTACATTTATTGCTAAGCATAAATGGCTAAGTATTATTATATGGTTAGTCATACTTGGTGTAGTGATTGCGCCCCTATTAGTTACTACACCAAAATTTGATAGTGATATCAAAATGAATGGATTAAAATCCATTGATACGAATGATAAAATCAGTAAAGAATTTCATCAAGACAGTGAAAAAGCATCCATGAAAATTGTCTTTCACTCAAATAAAGAGGATGGATTAAAAGATAAAACAACGAAAAAAGACATAGAGGATGCCTTAGACAATATTAAACAAGATGATGATTATATACAAAATGTCTCTAATCCATATGATTCGGGACAGGTCAATAGTGAAGGCGATACAGCTATTGCTAATATCAGCTATGTTGTACCTCAAACAAGTATGCAAGATTCATCTAAAAAGATAGTAAATAAAGAACTTCAAGATATTAAAGATAATCACAACATTCAAATTGAAAAAACAACTGGTATGTCAATGGGCTCTGAACCTGGTGGTGTTTCTGAAATAGTAGGTATCGTAGTTGCTTTCATTATTTTACTTATCACATTTGGCTCTCTTATTGCAGCAGGTATGCCAATTATTAGTGCGATTATTGGTTTAGCAACAAGTGTGGGCATTATTTCATTACTTACATTTATATTTGATATTCCAAACTTCACATTAACACTAGCTGTGATGATTGGCTTAGCGGTAGGTATTGACTATTCTTTATTTATCCTATTTAGATATAAAGAAATCAAAAAATCAGGTACTGACACAGTAGAAGCAATTGGTAAAGCAGTAGGTACTGCAGGCAGTGCTGTTATCTTTGCTGGTATTACAGTAATGATGGCAGTGTGTGGTTTATCACTAGTAGGTATTGATTTCTTAGCAATTATGGGATTTGCTTCAGCTATTAGTGTGTTATTCGCTGTTTTAGCAGCCTTAACATTACTTCCTGCATTAATTAGTATTTTCCATAAAAGTATTAAAATTAAAAATAAGCCTACTAAAAATAAAGACCCTAAACGTCATCCATGGGCTAAATTCGTTGTAGATAAACCTGTGCTTGCAACTATTATTAGTTTAGTGATTCTTGTTCTAGCTATCATTCCTATCACAGGAATGCGTCTTGGTATTCCCGATGATAGTCTTAAACCAAACGATTCTTCTGAGCATAAAGCTTACCAACTTATTTCAGATAATTTTGGTGAAGGCTATAACGGGCAAATTGTAATGTTAGTGAATACTAAAGATGGTGGAAGTAAAACATCAATTGAAAATGATTTAAGTAATATGCGTAGAGATATAGAAGATTTAGATAATGTAGATACAGTATCTAAAGCACGATTGAATAGTAATAATCACTATGCTATCTTTACGATTATTCCAAATGAAGGTCCAAACGCTAAATCTACCACAGATCTTGTATATGAATTGAGAGATTATCACAAAGATGCCGAAGATAAATATCATTATGATACTGAGATTTCTGGTCAAAGCGTCATTAATATCGATATGTCAGAAAAACTGAATGATGCTATCCCAGTATTCGCTAGCGTTATCGTTATACTAGCATTTATTTTACTTATGATTGTATTTAGATCTATCCTTGTACCATTAAAAGCAGTACTTGGATTTGTCTTATCATTAATGGCAACCCTTGGATTTACAACCTTAGTCATGCAAGATGGTGTGATGAGTGGTCTATTTGGTGTAGACAATACAGGTCCGTTACTTGCCTTCTTACCTGTTATTACAATCGGTTTATTATTCGGATTAGCCATTGACTATGAATTATTCTTAATGACACGTGTTCACGAAGAATACAGCAAAACTGGTGATAACGATCACTCTATTCGCGTAGGTATTAAAGAAAGTGGTCCAGTTATCGTTGCCGCTGCATTAATTATGTTCAGTGTGTTTATTGCCTTTATCTTCCAAGATGATACTGCAATTAAATCAATGGGCCTTTCTCTTGCATTTGGTGTATTATTTGATGCTTTTATTGTCAGAATGACATTAATCCCTGCTTTAACTAAATTATTCGGTAATGCATCTTGGTACTTACCGAAATGGTTAGGTGTTATATTACCTAAAATTGATGTTGAAGGTAAAGCATTAGAAGAACGTCATGAATCTTCTACTTCTAATTATAAGCACTCAGATGCACCGCGTTATAGAGAATTCGTTGATACACAAGATGTATCTTATCAACATCAAAATCGCAGCTATGATGCCCATTCTAATGGTTATAAGGCATATGATGATGTTGATTACGAAGCTTTATATACTGAAGAAGGTACACCCAAAACGGTTCCTTCTAAGCGACAAGAACAACATGACACTACAACTTACTTTGATAAAACCACACACCTATACAAAGATTTAACTGATAATAATACGGAGCAGGATGTATTATTTAAAGCATTGATGCTTTATGCCCGCGAACATAATCAACATGTTTACGATAAATATCAAACGAGTCATACAGACAATAGAAAAGATGATCAGGGAGGCGAAAGATATTGATGCTTAAATCACGCGTATCAAAATTTTTAGCACTATTAGCCACACTTACTCTAGTCATAGTTTTAAGTGCCTGTGGTAATAGTCATTCCAACTCCTCTACACAAAGTAAAACCGAATTAGGAGATAAAACGATTGAAATCCCTTATATTGCAAGTGATAATTCAACCGCACGTTCACTTGTGATTGCGGAAGTATTAAAGAAAGCTGGATATGATGTTACAACTACACCTGTACCAGCAAGTGGACCATTATACGCAGCAGTCTCTGCAAGTGATGATGCATTTCATGCTTCAGGTATTTTTCCAGAAACAGATAAAAGATATTATGATAAATTTAGAAGTACACTTACTTTATACGATGACAAACATTTAATTGATAATGTTAATGTTGGATTAGCAGTACCTAAATATGTTCAGAATATTGATTCAATTAAAGATTTAAAAGATGATAAAGATTTTGGTAAATCTGTAGATTGGACAATTCAAGGTACTGATAACAGAAATGGTGTTATGCAACAAACGAATGATGAATTAGATAGAGACGATTTGAGTAAATATAGCCTAGATAAAAGTTCCGATGAAGAACAATTCAAAAAAATTCAAAAAGCCTATCAACAACAACAACCTATTCTTTTCACATCAATGGAACCAAATTGGTTCTCGAAAGAATTAGATGTCAAAATGCTTAAAGATCCAGATAAAATTTATGGAAATAATAAACAACATATTGATTTAGTATTCAATCATAATTTTAAAGAAAAACATCCAGCGGCATATGACATTGCAACACGTATTGCAAAAGATTGGGATCAAAAAGATGAGGAACGTTTAGCTAAAAACATCTTTGTTAAAAGTAAAAATCCTGAACAAGTAGCAAAAGATTATGTAGACAATCATGATCACAACGTTGATGATTGGTTAAAAGATATCGACACTAAATAACTATTAAATTGACACTTTATTTGACAATTAAGTGTGGCGAAGAACATTAAATGTTCTATCGTCACACTTTTTTATTATCATATTAAAGATGTATATTTGGAATTATTCTAAAGTTTATGATACTTTACTTTTAATAAGTCAAACGTTCGAACTAGAAAAAATTAATAGGAGCATTTTCAGATTATGCCTACTCCCAATCAAAAGCGTATGATTAAACATATAAACGCAACTGTATTTAAATTATTAAAAGATTATCATTTTGACGAAATAACAATTCAAAAAATTTGTGATATCGCAGAAATTAATCGTAGTACATTTTATCGTTATTTCCAAGATAAATATGACCTTCTATTCTCTTTACCTGACTATATCGCAACTCAATTTCAACATGAAGATACTCGACCATTTGTTTCTACAGAAGAATCTTTTCAACAATTCATCTATTTTATTGGAGAACATAAGAAAGTATTTAAACATTTACTAACCTCTTCTCGTCAAGCAGATGTCTTTCGCAATCTAACGCATGTAAGTCGTGAATTAATGTTAGATAGCGTAGAAAATCAAAATGATCCACTTGCTTTAAAAATTAAACACAGTCATCATCCTGAAATTATTGCAGATTTTTATAGCAGTGGCATGATAGAGGTCTTAAGACGTTGGGTAGAAAATGATTACAATTATAGTGTAGATGAGATTTTTGCTACATTGCATGACATTTTAGATATATCTTTAAACTGTAAATAGTCTAATAGTGCTTTGACTTCGCGTCCTACTTGAGAAGCAGATTATGAGTTTTGTCCTGTCATCACATGTCCATCTACTTCTACATAAATTATAAATGGAAGACATCTAGCCAAGTAGGTTACTCCACGTTATTTAATTTCATTTTGTAAATGGAAAGGAAAGGGATAATGGCATCTCTATTAACCATCGACCTAGAAAGTGTCTTAATTGGAAGACGTCTTACGAATTTTTAAATTCTAAGTTGTTGCACTTAATTTGACAACCCAACTTATAAAAAATGAGCATCCAAACTCATTTTGAATTTGAATGCTTTTGATACCGCAATGTCATCGTATTACATTTTTTCTACGTGGTAAAAGTAAAGCCACTATAAGAGCAATGATCCCAATGACTGCAATCATTATAAATTGTAATGTAAAATTAGATAATGGTTGAATAAGAATCATCAATAATGGCGCAATGGCTGTTCCTAAAAACAGAATAAATGTATTAACGGATAAGAAGAAACCTTGATTTCGATTGACTACCATACCTACTTTTGAAATAGTAGATGGAATTGCAAACGCAATACCTCCCACAAACAATACACTCCATATCACTAATAAAATAATATTTGTGGTAAAGCCCATTAAAATAAGAGAAACGATACTAACAATTAATGCTCCTACAATCACATGTTTAACACCTATTCGCTCACTCATACGTCCTGCTAATAATGACAGTAACATCCCAATAATACCAAAGAGTTTAGCATTAATTGCTGTTGCTTCCGATCCACCTACAATATCAGAAGTAATATAATGATTAAAGATAGTATACATACTAATGAACATTGTGAGTAAGGTTAAAGAAATAAGATAACATAATATGACTATTTTATTATCTTTAAAATCTTTAAAGTTTTTGAAGAAACCTACTAGTTTAAGTTGAGGATTTTTCACTGGACTTTCTGGAATATATTTATATATAAGTACTGCTATAAAGATATATAGTAACGTTAATATAAAATAAACCATATGCCAATTAGAATAACGTACTACAATTTCACTCAAGTTTTGGCCAATGACACCAGATAACATAAAACTTGTACTAATAAAACTAATCGCAGTCACACGTTTTACTGGTGAATACGTTTCAGTGACATAAGTAATAGATACAGGTGAAAAAGCTGCCGCACATATACCTTGAATTGCACGAAGAACAATAAGTAGTGTGAACGAATGAATGAAACCTATAAGTAAACATATAATGACGAGTCCAATAAGTCCAAATAAAATCGTACGAACACGTCCAAATTTTTCAGAAATTGTACCATAAAATAGACAACTTATTGAATATGTAATTGAAAAGATAACACCATTTAGAGAGGCAACAGCATTTGAAATGCCAAAATCTTTTGCGAATACCGAGGTAAGGGGTAAAGCAGTATATAAACTTGCCATAACAATAATACCCGAAATAAAGAAAATTGTAGTCATTCGATTATAATGCATCGATGTTTCCATAATATAACTCCTTTCATAGATTTTTTCACAACAGTATTATTATGACACGTTCAATATAGTTTCTAAAGTGTACAGATTAACACTTTCTTATAAAAAGATAATTATCTAACGCTTTTTATTGACTTTACTTATCAATAAGCATATAATTTCTAGTATAAAAATTATACTTATTTTATTATAAAATAATTTAACTAAAAAAGGAGTGCTTATTAATGATCTTACGTTATGCTACCAATTTAAAACTTGCAAAAGAATTATATGATTCATCAAAACCAAAATTACAAGGTAGCCAAGAAATGATTGATACATTTAAAAATGTATTTGGTTTACCAGAAAAATCAGTTAAATTAGCAGGTACAGTAGAAGCTACTGCTGCTGCATTATTTGCTGCAAGTTTCTTAAACAAAAATATTTCTCGTTTAGGTTCTATTGCAACATTTGGTGTATTAGGCGTTGCAGCTTACAAACACTTTGAAGCTGGTCACGGTAAAGAAGGCGCACAACACGCTTTAGACTTACTTGGCTTAGCTGCTTTAAGTTTTACTGATACATTCGGTAAAAACTAATTCAATACTTATATAAATAAAAACGTTCAGCGTGAATGCATTATACATTTGTGCTGAACGTTTTTATTTAACTTTTTTTAACGCGACTTTTATACTTAGTTTAACTAAAAAATATGATATAAAGGAGCATTTTGATAATGATATTACGTTATGCTACCAATTTAAAACTCGCTAAAGATTTATATGCCGCTTCAAAACGTAAACTTACCGGTAATCCTTATACTAAACAACTATTTACACAGGATTTTGAATTATCGGAACGTGCAATGAAATTAGCAGGTGTGATTGAGTTCATTGCATCGGGTTTGTTTGTCACAAGTTTCTTGCATAAAAATATCTCTCGCTTAGGGTCACTTGTCACGTTTAGTGTATTAAGCGTCGCAGTATACAAACGCCTTGAAGCAGGTCATGGTAAGGTTGGCGCACAACATGCTTTAGACTTATTAGGTTTAGCTTCACTTAGTCTTATCGATACATTTTTTAAGAAATAATAAAGAGTGCATGGGACAACGAATACAATATGAATGCTGTCCCATTCCTTTTAGTTGTATTTATTTAATATACTTTTAGAGATGTGACATAACGAGATATCTTCAGGATGTTTATCTAATCTATCTTGATGTTCGTCTGCACTTTTAACATAATTTTCTAAAGGAAGTACTTCCACAACGATTTTATCTCTATCTGAACGTTGTTGAATGAATTGTTGTGCTTCTTTAAGATGGCTCTCAATTTCACTATAAACACCTGTACGATATTTAAGTCCTTTATCAACACCTTGTTTGTTAATACTATATGGATCTATAATCTCAAAAAGATAATTCATTAAGTCAGTAATTGATGTCTGCATAGGGTTGAATGTCGTTTTGACACATTCTGCATAGCCGTCATATTTGTCACTAAGTGTTTCAGATATCCCATTTGCACGTCCCGCTTCAGTCGATAAGACACCTGGCAATGTTTTTATAAACGCTTGAACTCCCCATAAACATCCACCTGCAATGTACACAGTTTCCATCTTTAACACCTCATTTCGAATCATAATTAAAAAAATAGAAGGAACTTTGTCATAGTTCCTTTTATTCTATCAAATTGTTTCCTAACTAATGCGATAATCCCAGCAACGAGGATTAGAATACCTGATAAATAACCAAAAAATCCTAATAAATATATATGAATTATTGCAGCAACAATAAGTATAATACCAATTAAAACACGTCTTTTATTAATTAAACAGCTTAATGTTAAAGTTATTGCTGATAAAATAATAGAGCTGGTTGTCACAATAGTCATTAATCCAACAAGTTCTGAACCATAACTTTTGTCATGGTTTGTTAGAATTAGTGCAATCAATCCACCAATAATTCCAAATATACTTCCTGTTATTCCAAGAATCATTTCAATAATTCTGTTAGTTGGCTTAGGTTCATTCATATAATTATGTTCCATTGTTGTCTCCTTTTCTATGCTGCGTCATCTTCAGAAAAAGTATCTTCTGTTCCACTGTCTAATGATGGATCATCAGAACCAGGACCATTTGAATTGTCATCAGATTCAGATGCTTCATTTTCAACTTGTTCTGCTTGTTGTTGTTCATATTCTTCTTGAGCCAATTGGTCTTCATAATCTTGCATTGCTTTTTCGTACTCTTTTTCCGCTTTAGCATTTTCTTTCTCATACAATGCTGCTACACGATCTTCTAATTGATCATACTCAATTTCTAACACATCTTTAGATATTATGGTTCATCTTTTCACCATCAGTGAGTGAATTATATTCATCTACTAAAGCATTATACATATAAGCAGGGTATGTCACACCCACGTCCACTTAATCAGAATCATCATTTTCTTTTTTACTAGAAGATGTTGTATCTGATTCGTCCTCAACATCTGTAGTTGAGCTAGTCGAAGTATCTTTAGTAACATTTGAATTCTTAATTTCTGATTTATTAATAATCCATTGTGCCCTAACTTTGTTGAAATTAGGTACGGTATCTAATTCTAAAGTATACTGATCACTATCCGGTACATTATAAGTAATGTAGCCTGATGCAGTGTTATGCTGATTTAATTGGTGGCTAAATCCTTCATGCATATCTTCACTACCATACCATTCTTCATAATTCTCGTTATTTACTTTCATACTGAAATCAGTATTATCCATTAAAACTTGATCATCGTTATTATTTCTAAACTTTATGTATACTCTCAAGGCTTTGCCATTTACAGGCGCACTATACTCATCATGGTTATCTACGAATTCTGCTTTAACTACTTTAATATCTACACCGTCAGCATCCACGACTTGACCTATTTTAAATTTTTTCATTTTGTCTGTAGCTTTAGCCTTGTTATTGGTTTCTTCACCTTCTGCTTTATCTTTGTTGTCACTGAAGGAACATCCTCCTAAAAATACTAAAAATATAATACTTATAAAAAATAATCTTTTCATATTAGCCTCCTTATCTTTTTTTGCAAATTGAAAAGATACTATTTACATATATTTTTTTATACTTGATTTAAATTTTTTAGTGACATAAATAATAAATTGTTATCCCAACCTTTCATACTCTTTTATATGAATTTAAGAAGATAATACGAATTATTCATAACTTTTTCAGAATTAGTTTTTAAACTGGAATTACAAAATCAGATAAAGGAGTGCATATGAATGACTGGTATCATATCATCAGTATTATTATTCATTTCAATGGGGAGTTTAGCAATAGCTTTTCTAACAGGAATATACGAAATACTTTCATGGTTAAGAGATAAAGATTATTCTCCTACATTTAAAATTCCCGTATTATTCTTTGGTTTATACGTGCTATTCTATATACCAACATTTATATTAATTAATTAATAAAACATGGAGGTGAAATATATGGAGGGGTTTCATATTTTATTAGTAGAAGACGATGAAACCATCGCTAAAAATTTAAAACAAATATTACAACAAAAAGGTGCACAGGTGACATTAGATAGAACTGGAGATAGCGTTTTTTACGTATTGAATGACGTTCATATCATTATTATGGATATAATGTTACCCAATAATGATGGTTTGTCTATCACTGATGGGATAAGAAGCATTTCTACTATACCTATTATTTATTTATCAGCAAGAGTTGATATCGATTCTAAAGTTAAAGGTTTGAATAATGGCGATGATTACCTTACCAAACCTTTCAATCCGAGAGAACTTATTTCTAGGATTAATAATCTTTTAACTATCCATTATGCTGATAAAGAGGCTCAATTTTATGAGTTTAAAGTTAATGCTAAAGACAAGATAATCAAATCTAATGATGGAAACCAATTATCTTTAACTAAAACGGAACGTCGATTATTTTTCTATATGTATGAAAACAGAGATTTGATTTTAACTAAGGATCAAATTATTGATTACGTTTGGCAATTTGAATCCGCTTCTGAAAATACTTTGAACGCTTATGTAAAAAAATTAAGAACTAAGTTATTAGATTCTGGAACAATTATTGAGACAATTTATGGTATTGGTTATAGATTAAATGGGGGCTAATTTATGAGACTATTAAAAAAATACTATATGTTCATGGGATTGGGTTTATTATCGATACCTTTAGTTTTTTTAGCTATCAATAGTATGATACTACTATGTATTCTATTTATTGAAAAAGTCTTGGGTTATCCAATCGGTTTAAATTTTAAATCCAGTGGTCTTACAATAATTTTTTATATCTTTTTCTTCTTAATTCTAATTACTTTAGTTATTATTGCTTCACGCTATGTATATAAAATTGTGGATCGTTTACGTTTACTTAATGATAAATTATTAGACATTGCTAATAGTGACAAATTACCTAATAAATTAGACATACCTACTCATATAAATGACGAAATTGATGAAGTTGGTCAATCTATAAATATCTTAATAGACAGACTAAGATATAGAGAGTTAGAAATCATCGAAAACAAAAGGCAAGAACAAAATTACATTACTCAACTTGCCCATGATATTAATACGCCTCTAACTGCATTAAATTTAGAGTTATACCAACTCGGATTTCAATACCAAATTAATGATAATGATATAGAGTTATCTTATGAAAAGATAAACTATATTTCTAATTTAATTAAGGCATTACCTAACAAAGATGATATTACTAGATTTTATACGTTTAACCACCAAGTTGATATACAAGCATGTATAAACACAACAATTGATAAATGGCACTATCTATTAGATTCAAAGAACATTCTAACCATTCTAAATGTTGAAGGTAACCCTATTTATTGGCTTGGTGACCAATTATGGTATGAGCGCTTATTTGATAACATTATTTCTAATATTTATAAACATTCTGATTCATCGCGTATTACCATTTTTCTAAATGAAGATTATATCACTATTCAGGATAATGGTATTGGCTTTAATGATATGTCTACTAAATCTAAAGGTTTAACTATTATTAAAGATATTTGCGAAAGATTCTCTTTAAAATTAAATATTAAATCTGATTCTAACGGTACTATAATCACTATTGAAAACAACAGAGAGTAATTATTTATATAAATCATTTATTTGTTAAAACTAGATATACTTCCTTGAAAATTGTTTTAAATTAAAACCACATAAGAAACATAAGCGTTCACATTCTTTCGTGTGTAGTTCTAAGATAGATTACGAAACATAGTTGCGAAGACTCCTAGGGGAGCATCTACCAATAAACATAACCACTTCAATGATTAGGGGTAAAATTCATTAAACTGCATGTAAATACATAGAATTAAACTATATAACAATTTTGTAACTATCCTAATTTTATTTATCGTATTTAAAATAAGAATGTATTGAAGAATTATTATTGAATACAGAATATTTAAGTTGAAATGGAACTAGTTTCTTCCAATTAAAATATAGTTTTCTTATACTTTTAAAATTGAAATTTAAAAATTAATCAAAAAGCTTTAAGAAGAAAGTATTATTTAATTACTGGAGTGAATGTCCAAAGGGGGAAATATCTATTTAAAATGTGAGAATAAAAAATGTTAGAACACTCAAGAAATAAATTAAACATAATATAGATATAAGGTTGAAACGTATTTGTCTCAACCTTATCCTTACACTTCTTTAACCATGTTATACCACTTTATACCAGCATGTTGTGAGGTTGATTCTCCCTCATTGTTGTAGCCATAACGTTCATACAATGACACTAAAGCTTCTCGACATGTGAGTGTCACACCGCATCTTAATTGTTGCTTCGCCAGTTTCTCAAATTGCTCTAACAGTTTGCCCGCAGTCCCTTGTCCTTGATAATCTTTGTTAACGACTAGACCTAATACACTAAGATAACCACCACTGTTAGGGTTGGGTTGAATCTCTTCAAATAAATCGTCGGTTATATATCGTTGATTAATTACAAGTCCATTAATATATCCGATTATGCGTCCTTCCTTTTCAGCGATAATGAATGTATCAGGTATTTTATTGATTCTCTGTTTCAAAGTTTTTGGCGTTGCCGCTTCATCTGGCGTAAAGCCCTCATTTTCAAGTTTAATAAGTGAGAACAAGTCTTCTTCTGTAACTTTGCGTAATTGCATTAAAACACCCTCTCTTAGTTTCAAAAAGTTGATTATATAATAGCATACGCTTGCCTTAAATAAATGTATGACAAAACTGTCATTCAGTTGATAGAAGATATTAAGGTTTAAATTAAATTATTATGTTAAGTTATAAATATACATATTTATGATATTTTTAATTATTAAATAATCATCTTTATGTATGAAGAATGCTTTTTACTAAGGAGTGAATAAATTGATTAAAAGACGTTTTAAATATGCTTTTGGAACAACATTGGTAACATCATCACTATTACTTATGTCACACGGCCATGCTTTTGCAGCAACAAGTAACATTGACCAAGAATTCAACCATGATAACAATGGTCAACCAATTACATCCCAAGATAGTAACAACAATGTAGATCCTGGTTTCAACCATGATGTTGATGACAATAACGATACTGATCCTGGTTTCAATCATGATGTAATTAACAATAATGACCCTACTAAACACCAAGCTGAAGATAATGACATGGGATTCAATGGCTATGTCGAACAAAACGGTCTAGTTAAACAAACATCTAAGTCTAATTCTCAACAAGACTCTGCTAAACACCAAGCTGAAGATAATGACATGGGATTCAATGGCTATGTCGAAAAGCATCATTTAATTAAACAACAAGATCAATCAACAAAATCACAAATGAATTCGCCACTTATTAAACAAGCAACTCGTTCTCAACAAGCGAGTCAAACTTCATTACATCATGAATTACCTATGATAGGTGAACGCACCTCAACCACACCGTTTGTTTACAGTCTTATAGCTTTCATATTAGGCGTAGGTGTAATTAGCCTTAGACGTAAATTTTCTAAATAAACATTAACTGTATTTTTCTAAGTATCTGTTACTAATACTGTAACAACATTTCTTTCATGCATTATAAAAAAGCTATTGTCCAGTTTTCTAAGTCCTGGCAATAGCTCTATTTGTTTATAAAAATATTCAAATTATGTCTTCTATTACACAATACGTTTACGAATAGCTCCCGAGATAAAGTCAACAATGGCTACCATAATGACTAAGCCGATTAAGATAATCCCTACTCGATCCCATGAACGTGTTTGAAGTGCAAAAATCAGTGGTGTCCCAATACCACCAGCACCGATTAAACCTAAAATAGATGCTGAACGTAGGTTTAATTCAAAGCGATATAAAATAAGAGATAAGAATGATGGTAAAATTTGAGGGATTACCGCAAAGACAAGTGTTTTAGTTTTATTCGCACCACTTGCTTTTAAAGCCTCGGCTGATGAGAAGTCTAAACTTTCAATATCCTCTATAAATAATTTACCTAACATCCCTACTGAGTGAATCCCTAATGCAAGTACCCCTGAAAATGAACCAGGACCTACTGCTTTTATAAAAATTAACGCCATAACAATTTCAGGGAATACACGAATCACACTCAAAATGAATTTAGTAATCCCTGTGACTGGTCGAACTTTTACTAAGTTACGTGCACCTAAAAATGCGAATGGAATGCAAATCACTGCTGCAATAAATGTACCAATAACAGCAATGGCAAACGTTTCAAGTAAACCACGAAGTAAGTCTTCTCCAGCTGGAATATAAACGTAATCCCAATCAGGATGGAATAATCCATTAAAAATAGATTTAAGAATTTCAATTGATTTAGCTTTTAATTCTAAAGCAGGCATACCTGCAAATCCCCAAACAATGATAGCTAAAACAACAATGGCAATCAGCCAATTTTTAATCATTCTTTGTTTGTGTTCCTTTGATCTCACTGGATATTTCTTTTCTAACTGATGCTGTTCTCGTGTCATGCGAGTTTCTCCCTCACTTTCGAGCTGACATAGTCAATAATGACAACAATGACTAAAGTGAACAGAATAATCATCGCTGTTTTTGGATATTGGAATAATCCTAAAGTTGAGTCGTAGAATAAACCGATACCACCAGCACCTACTAATCCAAGAACTGCTGAGGCACGAATATTAATCTCAAATGCAAATAATACATAGGATAAAAATGTAGACATTGTTTGTGGAACTACTCCAAACATAATCCATTTTGTTTTATTTGCACCTACTGCCGTCATCGCTTCCATTGGACCTGGATCAATTGTTTCAAGCGATTCATAGAACAATTTCGCAATAACACAAATGGTTAAAATAAATAATGCCAATACCCCAGGAATTTGTCCAATCCCAAACACTGCAACAAAAATAGCAGCTAATAATAAATCAGGAATGGTACGTACAATATTCAACACAAAACGTGATGGAATGGTGATCCATTTGGTTTTTACGATATTACTCGCACATAATAAAGCAACTGGAATAGAGACAATGGCACCTAAAAAAGTACCAACAATCGCCATTCGAATCGTATCTAACATTGGTTTAGTAATGGTACTTAAGTAACTCCAATCTGGGGGTACCATTTGCCCAAAAAATGAACCAATTTGTGGAATACCTACCATTAAGTCACTAAAGCTAAAACCTGTATATAAAAAACTCCATACCACTAATGTTATAACTAAAAAGATAGTTAAACTGGTTTTAAAAGAGATTTTCTTATTTAAATACTGATCGTATTTATTTGTTGTAGGTGTCGCCATCTTAATCCACCCCTAGCTTCTCATCATCATTAAGTTTGCGACCGTAAATTTCATTAAATACATCTTCATTAGCCTCACTTGCTGGCCCATCATATACAAGTTCACCTGCACGTAAACCAATGATACGCGTACCATATTCTAATGCTAAGTCAACAAAGTGTAAGTTGATTAAAATTGTAATACCTAATTCTTCGTTAATCTTTTTCAAGTCATCCATTACTTGTTTTGTCGTTAAAGGGTCTAAAGAGGCAACAGGTTCATCTGCTAAGATAATAGCTGGTTCTTGTGCTAAGGCACGTGCGATTGAAATACGTTGTTGTTGTCCTCCAGAAAGTTCGTCTGAACGTTGATCATACTTATCTAATATATTCACACGCTCTAAAGCGTCCATTGCTTTTACTTTATCTTCTTTTGGAAATAATCCTAATACCATTTTCCAAGTTGGATGATAACCGACACGACCACTCAATACATTACGCAATACTGTAGAACGTTTGACTAGGTTAAAATGTTGGAAAATCATCCCAATATTACGACGCATCATTAATAATTCTTTGCCTTTCGCTTTCGTAATTGATTTTCCTTCTATTGTAATATCACCAGAAGTAATATCATGTAGACGATTAACAGATCGTAATAATGTAGATTTACCTGCTCCTGATAAACCAACGATAACAGCAAAATCGCCTTTTTCAATATTTAAATTAATATCTTTCAGTCCCACATGACCATTTGGATATACTTTACTCACATTTTTAAATTCTATCTGACTCATGTATGTTTACACCCTTCTTTTTTATACAGAGAAAGAGGTCGGGAGCAGAGCATACGAAATGATATATGTACATTTCTATTATTGCTCTATTGTCCTAGCCTCTTCTCTTTATTACCTATTTAATTATGTGATTGTCATAATTATTTCATATCTTGAACTTCTTTTTCATATTTTCTTACGATATCGAAGTCTGAGTCTTTAGCATCTGTATAACCTTCGTGAGAGTATACTTCACTAATAATTTTGTGTCCTTCTTTTGTTTTAGCGATGTCTTTAAATGCTTTTTTAAGTTTTTCTTGGAAGTCTTTGTTCATATCAGGACGAACTGAAATCGTATCGTTAGGAATTGGTTCTGTTAATTTAAGAATTTTAGTGTCTTTAAATACGTTAGGTTGATCTTTTTTAACAATGTTACGTGCATCTTGGAATACTGCAGCAGCATCAACGTCACCATTTAATAATGAAATAACTGCTTGATCATGCCCTTTCATGTTAACAATTTTCATATCTTTTGTAGCATCGATACCAGCGTCTTTTTTAATAGTTGCTAATGGGAATGTGTAACCTGCTGTTGAAGTTACATCTTGTAATGCGATTTTTTTCCCTTTTAAATCTTTTAAGCTATTAATGCCTGAGTTCTTTTTAACTAAGATTTCTGATTTATAATCTTTTACAAGTTTTTTGTTACTAGAACCATCTTCATTTACACCATAACGTTGTGCTTGTAATAATAAATTAGCTGCTTTTTGATCATGTGCTAAAGTATATGCAGTTGGTGGTAAGAAACCAACATCAACTTTTTTAGATTTCATTGCCTCAACAATTGTATTATAGTTTGTCGATACAGACACTTTTACTGGAATACCTAATTTTTTAGATAATAATTTTTCAAGTGGTTTTGCTTTCGCTTCAAGTGTATCTGCATTTTGTGATGGCACAAATTGTACAGTCAACTCTTTAGGTGTATAACCATCTTTACTTGATCCTGATCCACTATCTGAACTGCTACTCTTAGTATTGTCTAACGAGCTATTATTTCCACATGCTGCAGCGAAAATAACGACTGATAGCGCCAATACTAAAAGGTACTTCAATTCCTTCATAACATATTGCCCCCGTTCGCTATGTATACATTTATATAATTTTGTCAACGCATTTCATTTGACAATATTAAGATTAGCACAATATTAATTAAAATAATATTTATTATTCGTGAATTTCTTATAAAATAAGTTTATATTGTTAAAGAATTGTAAAATTTATTTAAATATTCACTAAACAATCTATTATCGATTCATTTTTTTATTATACTTTTTTTATAAATCAATAAAAAATGTATTGGGAGATAAAACAATGACATGGATAAAAGTATTAAGTAGTACTATTTTAGCTTCAGCAATTACATTATCTGCAACGCCAATCAGTCACGCTGCACCAAATCAAACTACCACTCAAACTGTCGCTTTTGACGCTTCACACGGCCAAACGGCAGGAGCTGCTGATTGGGTGATTGACGGTGGCTTTTCAGATTATGCTGATTCAATGCGTCAACAAGGATACACTGTGAAACAAATCGATGGAGAATCTAACATTACACCTAATACACTACGTGGCATCAATATTCTCGTTCTTCCAGAAGCCAATATTCCTTTTAAAAAGAGAGAACAACAAGCTATGTTTAATTTTGTTGAAAAAGGTGGCAATATCATCTTTATCGCTGATCACTATAATGCAGACAGAAACTTAAATCGTTTTGATTCTTCAGAAGTGATGAATGGTTATCGTCGTGGTGCATATCAAGATATCACTAAAGATTTAACAAATGAGGAAAAGCATTCTAAAGCTATGCGCAATGTTAAAAGTTCAGATTGGCTTTCTGAACACTTCGGTGTACGTTTTCGTTATAACGCTTTAGGTGATTTAAACACTCAAAATATTGTGCCATCCAGTGACAGCTTCGGTATTACTGAAGGTATACATTCTGTATCAATGCATGCTGGTTCAACTCTTGCCATTACAGATCCTACAAAAGCAAAAGGTATTATCTTCTTACCAGATCATTTATCTCAAAAACAACGTTGGTCTCATGCAGTCGATCAAGGTATTTACAATGGCGGTGGTATCGCAGAAGGACCTTATGTCGCTATCTCAAAAGTAGGTAAAGGAAAAGCGGCCTTCATTGGAGATTCATCATTAGTCGAAGATAGTACACCTAAATATGTACGTGAAGATAATGGAAAGACTAAGAAAACGTATGATGGGTTTAAAGAACAAGATAATAGTAAATTACTTGAAAATATTACAACTTGGTTTGGAAAACAAGATCATACACCGAATTTAAAAGAAACAGGTATTAAGTTAGATCAACCAACACCATTACTTAACTTTGAACAACCACAACATTCAACTGAACCTGAAAAAGAACCATGGTCACAACCTCCAACTGGTTATAAATGGTATGACCGTTCAACATTTAAACTAGGTAGTTATGGCAGTACATCATCACAACAAAATCATACGAATAGTATAGAAAACAATACGACTGAACATAATAGTTCACAAGGGAACACGAACACAACACAGTCATCCAAAGATACAACTACTTCTAATTCAATGATTTCTAGCAATAATGTTCAATTTCATTTGCCAGATAATGTGTCAGTAAATGAACCATTTAATATTCAAGTTAAATTAACAAATATGGATAAAAATACAACTATTGAGCATTTAAAATTAGGTGTTTATCAAGAAGGTGGTAAACAACTTGCAAGCTTTTCTCAAGATGGACAAAATTATGATACTGTAGGATATAGTCAAGAACAAAGTATCACAACTGACAATGAAGGTCGTGCGACAATAACATTTACAGCCAAAACGTCTGAACCTATTTCAGGAGCGACCATTCGTTTAAAACAAGGTAGTAAAATTCTTGCTACAGGTTCAATTCAATAATTTATAATAGTAATCAAACACATAAGAGATATAAAGAGATGTGGAGTTTATTAAACTACTTTCTTCTTTTTATCTCTTTATTTATGAAAGGAAATGACTTATGACACAACTCTCTTTTTATATCGTAAGTGATATACATGGCTATATCTTCCCAACTGATTTTTCAAAAAGAGATCAAAATCTTCCTATGGGATTATTAAAGGTAAATCAATTTATAGAACAAGAACGTCAACAGGATGACTATAGTTTTAAAATTGATAACGGTGATTTTTTACAAGGCTCTCCTTTATGTCACTATCTAGCTACTGAAAAGCAATCGAATTTACCACTCACCCAAATTTATAATCATTTAAATTTTGATTTTGGTACATTAGGAAATCATGAGTTTAACTATGGATTATCTTATTTGCAACACACGTTGAACAATCTCAACCATCCTATATTATGTGCAAACATTCATGATAGCAATGGGAAGCCTTTATCTGGTCAAGGCGTGAGTTATTTTAAACGTGGTGATATCACTATAGGTGTCATTGGGCTAACAACCCAATTCATTCCAAATTGGGAACAACCTGCCCATATTAAAGGCTTAACGTTTAATAGTGCAATTGACACATTAGAGCATCTTTTACCAGAAGTTCGTGAAAAAGCTGATATTGTCGTTGTATCATATCATGGGGGTTTTGAAAGAGATCTGGATACTGACACACCTACTGAAGCATTAACTGGCGAAAATGAAGGGTCAGAAATTATTTCTCGTTTTCATAAATCGATTGATGTACTCATTACAGGACACCAACATCGTGATATTGCATTGGTTAAAAATGATATAGCAATTATTCAACCAGGTACGCGTGGTGTAGAATATGGTAAAGTGACCATAACATTAGATCATAAATATCATATTGTAGATAAACATGTATCACTCATCCCTGTTCCTACTGATTTATCACTAACATTGTCTAATGACAATGCAGCACTGTTAAACGGACTAGAAGATTGGCTTGATACAAATATAACTACATTGCCTGAACCGATGTTAATAAACGATCAATTTGAAGCTCGGACGCATCCTCACCCACTTATTAATTTAATCAACTACATTTTATTAGAAAAAAGTGGTGCAGATATAGCAAGTACAGCTCTTTTCGATTCAGCTAAAGGCTTTAATCAACAAGTCACAATGCGAGATATCATTAATAACTATCCTTTCCCTAACACATTCCAAGTGTTAGAACTTACTGGCGAAGGAATTAAAGCAGCTTTAGAAAAATCAGCAAGTTATTTCAGTGTCAATGATAATAATGACATCACAGTTAACGATACGTTTTTATCTCCAAAACCTCAACATTTTAATTATGATATGTATGGTGGTATCTCTTATACTATTCATGCTGGTGCACCTGTAGGACAACGTGTTTCAGATATTAAAGTCGGCGCTTCACCTTTAGAAGATACAAAAACGTATACCATATGTGTGAACAACTATCGTGCAGTTGGTGGCGGAGATTATAAAATGTTTGCAGAATCGCCAGTTGTTAAAGATATACAAGAGGAAGGCGCACAAGTGTTAATTGATTACATGACACAACACGATTTATCTCATATTCCTCAAGTAGTCAATTTTAAAGTCATTATTTAGCATTAATTTTACATTTTAAAAAAAGCGTTCTAAACTGAGTGAATTCAATTTAGAACGTTTTTTATTAGTTATCAAATGTAACATACTTTTTTTCATAAAAATGATTAATTATATTAATTATAATTCCTAAGATAATGATCCCGCCTGATACAAATGTAATGATGAGATACGGGAAGCCTATTGATAATAATATTGAGCCAATAATTGCCCCTAAGAAGTTTGCAATATTAAAAATAGACGCTGCAAGTGTACTTGATAAAAGTGGCGCTTCATGTGCACTTAAAATAATTTTACTATTTAATAAAGGCGTTGTACCAAATGTGCCAAAACCAAATAAGAAACAAATAATAATTGCTAAAATCGCACTATGAACCGCTGTCACAAATAAAACAATAGTTACAAACAGCAAAATAAACGTATAAAATAGATATTGCGTCAGCTTATGTTCTGGTACATTACCTGTAAGTAAATTACCAACAACTCCACCAAGTCCAAACATAAATAAACATACAGTTAAACCAACAATGCCAAATGGTGCATATTTATGAATCATTGGTTCCATAAACGTATAAGTTGTGAATACGCCTGAATAACCAAAGACAATAATTGCCATAACAATTAAGATATGTGGGTTTTTAAATACTTTTAATTCATTTTTTACATTAGATTCTGTACTTAGAGATACATCTGGTACAAACTTCAACATACCTAGCATTGTAATAATCGCTAAACCAATCATAACGTCAAATACAGCTCTCCAATTCGCAAAGCCACCTAAGAATGATCCGAATGGCACACCAATCATAACCGCAATTGTTAATCCTGCTTGGACTAATGCGATGGCTTGCGGTTGTTTACCACGAGGTGCAACGGCTGCAGCCACACTCATACATACGCCAAAGAATGGTGCGTGCATTGAAGCTGACAACAATCTTGATAACAGCAATACTTGAAAATTGGGTGCCAACATCCCTACCACATTACTACCTATAAATATGGCAACCAAAATGGTAATAAGCGTTTGGCACGTACATTCATTGTAAATATACGCATGAATGGTCCAATTAATGCAACACTCACAGCATACACACTAATTAATAAACCTGCACTTGAAATAGACACTTTCATATCACTTGCGATTTGAGTTAATAATCCTGTAACAACATATTCTGCCATACCGACTGTAAATGTACCTAACATGAATATGAAAAACATCATTCTGTTACCTTTCATCATTGCTACCTCCTTTTTTGTTGCTCTCAAAAATAATACGAGTGCTATATTACAAAAAATTAGATACCATGTGAAGAGATTTGTTCAGATTTTTTTATTTTCTTAAGTCAGTGTTCGCAAGTTTTCATATATTTTCATTGTATTAAAATTAAGACAATTTCAAGTATGAAGTATTTCGAAAACCATTCCATATATGCAACATTTTCAATCAAAATGTCACTATGTTAATCTAACTAGCATAGGAGTGATATGATGTCTGAATCTAAAAAAGATAAATCCAAACAGCCACTTTGGGAACTCATAATTAATATTATCCTAGAACTATTTAGTGCGATCATTCGATTTTTCAAACATTTAATACCTTAATTACTTAAGTGATGTGGTGAATAATTAATTGCAATCAATGCGACCACAACACATAATCCGCCTATCATAATGTGCAATGTGAAAGGTTCACCTAACCCTATAATTGAAAAAATGGTTGAAAATAAGGGCACTAAAAATAGAAAACTGCTCGAAATCGTAGCACCTCGTAAATTTAAACTGCTAAACCATAATCCAAATGATCCAATAGACGCAGGAAACACAAGCCACCAAAACCATACCCATCCCCAACCATTCAATTGTCCAATGTGATAGCGCTCTCCTAACAATTGGCTAATCAAGAACATGATGATGCCACCAAATAATAGCTGCCATCCCGTTAATACCCAGGCACCTTTATCAAACTTAAATTGCTTAGTCACGACAGTATTACATGACCAACATAGTGAACCAAGTAATGCGACACACGCACCCCACCCTAGCAATGAACGGTCTAACCCTAGATATATCGTAACCCCAATCACACCAATCACGAGTGCAACCACTTTAATCATTGTTAAACGCTCTTTCAGTATAAAATGCGCAAGAACAGCTAACCATAATGGATTGGTAAACAGTAAAACGGCAGACATTGAAGAGGATACACCCAATGACATTGCTATATTTAACAATCCCATTGTTCCTGCCGTTTGTAATAATCCGATGGTAGCGACAAATATAAAGCCTTTATAACTATTATGATCAATTGATGGTAATACATATTTAACGCCCCTTTTCAAAAATAAAACCAATAAGATAGTGAATCCCGCGATGGTAAAACGCCATCCGCCTAGTAACATAGGTGGCACGTGTTCAATTGAGATGAGGTACTTCCCAGTTGGAAAAGAAGAGCTCATACATATGGTCGTTAAAATAATACATATATAGAAGTATAAATGCGAACGTTGATGTAAATTCATAGATGTCATCTCCTAGTCATTTATTAAAGATAATTAAGATATTCGTTGTCTTTAAATAGTATTATAATGCACCCTTTCTATTTTTCAATCTTAATATATAAAATTTTTATATTATATTTTATAATAAAAGAAACGTCTATCATTGGAGGAGTATTATGAAATTATCTAAAGGATGGGAGCAAGCTGTCTATGTTCTATTAATGCTGAATCTACTACCAGAACATAGCGTGATGACCTCTACTGCTTTAAGTGATCGTTTAAATGTTTCTGATTCTTATTTAAAGAAGATTATTAAAGCACTTGTTAAAGAAGGACTTGTCAATTCTACTACGGGCAAGCATGGTGGTTTCTCGTTAAGCAAACCTTTAAATCAGATCACGTTTTATGATATTTTTCTAGCAATAGAAGGTCGCGATACGATTTTTGCAAGTCAGCAATTATTGAAACCCTTCTTAGGTGAAAATGAAGGCCAAAAAGCAGAAATGTGTGTAGTTAGTCATGCATTAAATACAATTCAACATACACTTATCTCCACTTTATCTTCGATTACATTGGATGAAGTAAATCAAACCATCGTCACAAAATATCATCTTAACGATCTTAATCAATGGGTCTTAACAAATAGCAAAACACTGTAATTTAAGCCTTCTGGATGTCTAACTTCAGACAACCCGAAGGCTACTTTTTATAACTACTTTGACAAAAATAAAGGTCTTTTTGACTAATATACTTGTCAAAATGACAAAGATAATGTAATGTAATAGCCAAGGAGTTGATGAATATTGCGAAATCGTCTTAAAGAATTACGTGCTCGCGATGGCTTCAATCAAACACAACTCGCTAAACAAGCCGGTATCTCACGGCAAACAGTTTCTTTGATTGAACGGAATGATTTTATGCCGTCCATTTTAACAGCCGTTAAAATTGCGCGTATATTCAATGAACCAGTTGAAAATGTCTTTATATTTGAGGAGGGAGATTTATGAAAGTGGGCAGATATTTACTCTATTTATTGATAGGGGGTATTATTGGTGGAATGATAGGAGCCTCAATAGGAATGCTAAGTGATGGGAACATCTTTGATATCTTACATTTCGCTTCATACAATTTCACGATTATCGTTACCATTATCGCTTCATTAATTAATATTGGACTTATCTTAGCGATTTGGAAGACCTCTCAGACATCTTTAAAATACAAACATAAAACTGAAAATGCCAATGATGCCAACCTCGATCAACATGAACAAAAAGCTAATTTAACTTTCATGAGAACTGGCACATTATATTACATTACAGTATTAGTCGCTTTATTAAACATATTTATTATTGCCTTAGGTAATGGCCCATCGTCTATTTTATTTTTAGTCATTGTGCCTTTTATATTGACATTAATTCCGTCAACCATGCTTGGTTTCTTTTATAGAAAATTTGATACCCGTATGCCTAAACAAGGCGAAGCCAATTATACAGAACGTATTTTACAAAATATGGATGAAGGTGAGCGTCATATTACACTTGAATCAATGTTTAAAGTATATCACGTCAATATTTCCTTAATAATGGTAGGCGCTATATTCTTAGGTATCTTTTCAATCATTACAGGTATTAACCAAGCAGTTGGCATTGGCATCTTAATCATTTTATTCGCTTACAACACATTTGGTTATATGTTAAAAGTACGTAAATTTTACAAATCTTAGTTATTTATTAATTAATCTATATTATGATAAAAGTAACTAATCTTTAATTGAATTAAATCTAATACTAATCAACAGAAAGAGAGGATTACTATGGAACATCTATTGCAAGTGCAACATCTCAACAAGTCTTATAAGAAATCGAATTTCCATTTGAAAGATATTTCTTTAACACTTCAACCTGGCGAAGTTATTGGTTTAATTGGTAAGAATGGTTCAGGTAAATCAACATTGATTAATACATTAGTTGGTAACCGTTTTAAAGATTCTGGAGATATTTCATTTTTTGATCAAGTTGTCTCAGATAAGGATTATGCATACAAAGAGCATATTGGTGTTGTATTTGATGACTTACGTGTGCCTGATAAACTCGAAATTAAAGATATGGATAAGGTTTTTGCAAATATTTTCAAAACGTGGAACAGTGATCATTTCTTTGAAGTCATTCAGCGTTTCGAATTACCAACTAACGCTCAAATTAAAACATTCTCAAGAGGAATGCGTATGAAAGCAGCCTTAGCCATGGCTCTAGCGCATGATACAAAATTACTCATACTGGACGAAGCAACTGCTGGTATGGACGTATCAGGACGTGAAGAAGTCATTGAAATGTTGGAAGACTATATTTCAGAGGGCAATGGCATACTCATTTCATCTCATATTTCAGAAGATATAGAACATTTAGCTACAAAATTAATCTTTATGCGTGATGGTGAAATTGTACTTCAAGAAAGCAAGGAAGAATTGTTAAATCAATACGGTATTGTCGAAGTTGATGAGCATGATGATTTAAATATTGCACAAGACATCATCATTGTATCAAGAGTGAGACAAGGTCAACGCCAAATCTTAGTCAAGGATTGGTCTAGTGTGACAAACGCTCACCCACTTAACACTATTGATGACGCAACAAAATTAATTATGAGAGGTGATAAATAATGAAAGGTCTAATTTTAAGTAGTTTCTATGCATCTAAAAAATCACTTATCACATATTTAATTGTAGCTATTGTAGCAAGTTTCTTATTCGCTTTTATAAATCCAGCAATGGCATGTTTCTTACCAATGATTTTCTTATTGTCACCAGTGACGGATAACTTAAAGCGAGAAAAAGATTCTAAATGGATGTATTATATTTCAACATTGCCAACACATCGAAGTGCTTACATTAAAAGTTATTTCGCATTTTATGGCATACTCATCTTTATCGGATTAATTATTGGATTAATTGCAGTATTAGCGATACATCAGAATTTAATATTAACACTTATTTCAGGATTAGTAGGTATTGGTGCGGCAGGCACATATGCTATCATGTTCCCGTTAACATTTAAATTTGGTCCTGAAAATTCAAATGTCATCATGATTTCAACATCGGTTATCGTTCTTATTTTATTCTTTATTACTTACTTTGGTGTTATTATGTCTGCCATTGTACGTTCAGGTTCATTCTCTGATTTAGGAACAAATCCTACAGATATCCTCTTCATCGGATTATATGCAATACTCGGTTTAATTTGTTTAGTGGCTTCTTATTTCATTTCAATAGCCATTTTCAACAAACAAGAACTGTAATTTTGAATCATAACATAGTTTAATATATTAATACTGGTTCTAAACACGAGGCATCAACTGCTATCAAGTGTTTAGAACCTTTTTCGTCTCTATTCTTACATGCGTCATTTCATCATTATAGGGTATGGATTACTAAAAGCTTTTAACAAAGGAGACCTCATCTTATGGATATTCAAGCTATCGAACACTATTTAAATATAGATGCATCAAAATATAATGAACCTTCACTTGAAGCGCTCAATTATTACATTAAACGCTATATGTTGACGGTTCCTTTTGAAAATATCAATGTCCAAAATGGCGTACCTATATCTGTAGAAATTAATGATTTGTATGATAAATTGATCAATCAGCAACGAGGTGGTTTCTGTTACGAAATGAATCATTTCTTTGGGACTTACCTTGAAGAAAAAGGCTTTACCGTATATCGTATGTCTGCGACTGTTGAACAGCCTAATGGCAATCGCAGTCCAGAAGGTTCACACATGTCACTTGTTGTTCCAATTAATGATGTAAATTATGTTGCAGATGTAGGCTTCGGTGACTTACCTTTACAGGCCTTACCTATTACAAATATAGATCCAACTCATCCAGTTACAGATATTACAGGTGAATTCCGAGCAATTTCAGAGCATGAAGGAACTTATAGCATTCAGAAACTCGAAGACGATAGTTGGATCACACGTTACGAGGCTCGCTTCCAACCTAAGCAAATAGAAGATTTTGAAGATATGATTCAATATAATTCACAACATCCAGATTCTATTTTTGTACAACAACTTATCGTTACTCAACCACAATCATTTGGACGTGCTACGATGTCTTTACAACATCTAACGCTAAGTAAACAGGATGGTAAAGATAAATATGATGTAACTTCAGATAACTACCGAAATATTTTAAAAGAATACTTTAATCTTGATGTTAAAATCAAACCACTCGAAGTATAATTTAATATGACCAACATGTGAGTTAATCTAGGTTTAAGAGGTGTAATTATGACTAATATAGAAATTATCGGTGCCAAACAAAATAACTTAAAAAATATAAATGTAACGATTCCAAAGCATCAATTAACAGTATTTACAGGTCGTTCAGGCTCGGGGAAGTCTTCCCTCGTCTTCAATACTGTAGCTGCAGAATCTGAAAGATTGTTAAATGAAACATATTCAAGTTATGTGCAACATCAACTGACACAATATGAAAAACCAGACGTCGATCAAATTAAGCATCTTCCTGTCGCAATGATTATTAATCAGAAACGTCTTGGCGGTAACTCTCGTTCAACTGTAGGTACAATTTCTGACATTTACGCGTCTGTCCGACTGCTATGGTCACGTATTGGCGAACCATTTGTCGGTTATTCAGATATCTTTTCTTTCAATAATCCTAAAGGTATGTGTCAAACATGTTCAGGACTAGGCTATGTTGAAGATATTGATTTAAATGAATTGCTTGATTATGATAAATCACTTAATGAGGATGCAATTAAATTCCCTTCATTTAGACCTGATAGTTGGCGAGGTAAACGTTATTTATATACAGGTTTATTTGATAATGATAAGAAATTAAAAGATTATACGAATGAAGAAATGGATACGTTTTTATACACCGAACCAACTAAATTAAAGAATCCACCGTCAAATTGGCCTAGAACTGCCAAATTTGAAGGATTAATTCATCGATTCCGCCGTTCATTTTTACTTAATGATAATTTCGAAAAGAAACGTTTTAAAGAAGATATTGACCGAGTGGTATCGAAACATGATTGTCCTGATTGTCATGGTCAACGTCTTAATGACACTGTATTAAGCTGTAAAATCAATGGCTTAAATATTGCAGAATTCACAAACCTACAAATTGATGAGGCGTTAGCCTTTTTAAGAAAAATAAAATCAGGCAAAGCCCGTGTGATAATAGAGCCACTTAAGAAACAACTAGAAGCATTAAGTTATATTGGGTTGAATTATTTAACACTAGCGCGAGAAACAACTTCACTATCTGGTGGTGAGTCACAACGTATTAAACTCATTCGTCACCTTAATAGTCCTTTAAGCGACTTAGTCTATATTATTGATGAACCAAGTGTCGGACTACATCCAGAGGATATTCAGCGTATCAACGATATCATTCAATCTTTAAAGGATAAGGGCAACACAGTGCTCGTTGTAGAACATGATCCAGATGTTATAAAGACCGCTAATCATATTATTGATTTAGGACCTTTAGCAGGCAAAAATGGTGGTGAAATTACATTTACTGGCTCTTATAATGAATTACTCAGTTCGGACACAAGTACTGGTCAAGCGTTGAACCGACAGCATCAACTTAAAAAAACGCCACGTAAAGCGAAAGATATGCTTCAAATTGCTAATATTAGTCGCAATAACTTACAAAATGTCTCAACTAAACTACCTAAGCATGCAATGACTGTTGTTACAGGTGTTGCAGGTTCAGGTAAAAGTTCACTCATCACTGCAGGATTTGAACGTGAACAAGAGGCTATCTTTATTGACCAGAAACCTGTCCATGCATCAAATCGTTCTAATCTACTTACTTATTTAGATATCTTTGATGATGTACGTAGTTTCTTTAGTCAACATACTGGTCTTAAGAAGAGTATGTTCAGCTATAATTCAGAAGGTGCCTGTCCGGAATGTCATGGTAAAGGTGTTTTAAAAACGGAACTTGCATTTATGCCAGACTTTTCACAAGTATGTGAATTATGTGGTGGTACAAGATATCGTCCAGAAGTGTTAGAAGCTAAAGTAGAAGGTTATTCTATTGCGGATATTTTAGCATTAACCGTGGATGAAGCCATTGAGAAATTTAGCGACAGTCCAGGTATTATACGACCGCTTCAAGCATTAGCGGATACAGGATTAAACTATATGACTCTCGGACAATCATTAGATACCCTTTCAGGTGGTGAAATTCAACGTGTGAAACTAAGCTGTTACCTGACACAAGATGTGACCGATAAGATCTTTATCTTTGATGAGCCAACAACTGGGCTACATGAAGATGATTTGCCAATTCTAATCGATTGCTTTAACCATCTTATTGAAGAAGGCAATACGGTTATCTTGATTGAACATAATTTAACGATGATGACTCAGGCGGATTGGTTAATTGATATTGGGCCTTATGCTGGAGATAAAGGTGGCCAATTACTTTACGCGGGTGAACCTGAAGGCATCTTTGACATCGACAATTCCATAACCGCTAAACATTTAAAACGATATATTGGCCAATAAATAAACTAAACAAATATCCCCACATGCTAATTCGTCATGTGGGGGTGAATTTTATCTACACTTATAGTAACTTGTGTTGGTGCAACAATTCTTCGATATAGGTACCTTTTATTTTCTTCAAGAAAGCGTTAAGAGCGAGTTTCTGTATTTTGTTATGTTCTGAGAGTTCTGATAGATTTTTACCATCATTAAGTTCATATAAGGCATCCATCAATATACGAAGGTCGAATTCTGTTGCAACCACTTCAGGGACACCTCTATCTATGTCCAATAATTGGTATACTGCTTCCATAGCAGTCCTTACCGAATATTCAGTGGTAAATACAGTATCTCTTTCTGTTTCTGCAAAATTACCAATAAAGGCTATGTTGCGAGCATTTTCAGGCACGACAAGTGGTCTGTCTCCAATGGATCTAGGCATAAAATAAGAACAGATATATGGCATATAGACTGGTATCGTATTACATTGCATTTTAGCGAGGTCTTCAATTTGATTGATAGGAACGCCCATATGATATAACCATTCTTGGCAAATTTCATTTCCACTGCATTCAGTGATAGGTTTATGGATGTAATCCCCGTTTACGTTTGAGTATAATGCATAGATCCAAACGCTCACCTCGTCTTCGGGTTGGCTTTTAAATTGCTGTTGACGATTCACAGTAAAACTCATTTGCCATTTAGAATCGTTCACTGTGATAATTCCACCTGTAACTGTTTTTCCTGCTAATGGATCACGTTTACATAAACGTTCGATAGCTTCAATGACCGTCTTGTTATTTGTCGTTACCGTTGCTGAGACGAACCAACTTTTATCTGGTAAATCTTTATAGAACTTTTCAGGGTTACCAAACTCAGGGCTTTGTTTGGCTAAGTTACACCATAAGTTCCAACTTCCGCCAATATCTTTTGTAGGAGGTGCGGGTGTGTCATTATCACCATAGGTTGAACTTTCTGTGATACTACCATTAGTAATAAATACGAGATCATCGGGTGTGAGCTGAATCGTTTCTTTATTACCATTTCGTTTTAGTTCAATAGCTTTAGCAATTTTGTCTTTAGTTGTAACATCTACTTTAACGTCAAGTACTTGGACATTATATTCAAATTGCACACCATGGGACGTTAAGTATGCAACCATAGGGCGTACGAGTGATTCGTATTGATTGTATTTAGTAAATTTTAAAGCACTAAAATCAGCTAATCCTCCAATATGATGCACGAATCTCATTAAATAACGACGCATTTCCATCGCAGAATGCCAAGATTCAAATGCGAACATCGTTTTCCAATAAATCCAAAAGTTCGAATTCATGAAATCCTCTGAAAAGACATCTGAAATTTTTACATCATTTAAATTTTCTTCTTTCATCAAACATAATTGAAGTATTTCTTTCATTGCTTTTTTCGTTAAAGTAAAGTCTCCGTCTGTAGGCAAGCGTTGACCCCTTTCTTCAATAACACGACATCGTGAGTAGTTGGGATCTTCTTTATTTAACCAATAAAACTCATCTAAAACTGAAGCATCTTCAATTTCAAGTGATGGGATGGAGCGAAATAAATCCCACAAACACTCGAAGTGGTTCTCCATTTCTCTGCCACCACGCATGACATAGCCTTTCATTGGAAGTTCAGTTCCATCCAAACTTCCACCAGATTTAGGTAATTCTTCTAAAATTTGGATGTTTGACCCATCCATTTGCCCATCTCTAATCAAAAAACATGCAGTAGCTAAAGAAGCTAAACCAGAGCCAATTAAATAAGCAGACTTTTGTTCTACATGTTCAGGTTTCTTCGGACGTGCAAATGCTTCATAATTTCCATTACTATAGTACATATGATTCACTTCCCAATTTATATTTTTTAGTTATCTATGAAAAGTAGTAAACTATAAGTAAACAATTTAGAAATTACTCTACCCTTCGCTTATATTATAATCATTTTATACAATACTATTGTGAGTCAGTTAAATGAAAATGTAACTTAAGTGACATTTTTGATAAAATGTCCTAAATGAGAGGTGAACAGCATGAATAATCAAGATTTACGTGTACAACGAACAAAAAAAGCACTCATTACTACATTCTCAGATTTGCTTGAAATAAAATCTTTTGAAAATATCACGATTCAAGATTTATGCGAAAAAGCAAATGTACGTCGTTCTACATTTTACCGTCATTTCAATGATAAGTATGATTTACTTAATCATATTGTCGGTACATTAATTGAATATTTTCGAACATTACATTTACCTGAAATTGATCCAAAAGATCCGAGACAATTTTTCAATAAATTTATGAAAGATATTTTACTTTTCATTAGTGATAACAAAGCAATGGTAAAAAGTGTAATTTCTATCAATATTTATAGTGACGTTTATCAAATTTTATATAATCAAATTTATGCAGTGGTTAAACGACAAATTGAATTTGATAAACAAATTGGACAATTTTACATAGATGAGTTCATTTATGGGGAATTTCTAACTGGTGGCATTTTAAGCGTTATTCTAAACTGGATTCAGTATGGCCAACAATCCATTGATGAAGTGTCTTCAGATATCGTTACAATGATTTGTGGAGCGAGGGCTGCTCATTTAAAGATATTAAAATAGAAGACAAAGAGAGACCTTTTTCACTTCGTAGTCACAACACCACTCCATTTCGCGTTAGACATAGTCTTTATGAAGAAAAGTTTCAATACTTGCCCGCTACATGAAAAGAGCCTGAAACAATTTATGTTTCAGGCTCTTTTCATACTCTTCGTTTAAAACCATTTCCATTTTTTCTTGGCATCCACTCTTGGATATGTTGTGTCTGGCAAGAAGTCACGTTTATAATGCACATAAGCTTTTCCATCTTTATTGATTCGTATATCCCATTTTTTATTATCTTTAGGAACGGTATCATATAAATTTTTATCTACTTTATATGTCTTACCGTCAATCTTATGTTCTCCTTTAGATAATACTTTTTTGTATTCATATTCTTCGCGATAATGTTTAAAAAGCGCATTCCCTATTCGATTACGATTATATTTGGCATTATTATCCATATACGGTTCCACATTCATAATCACTTCATTGAGTCGAAGGTGATTCTGTTGGTTAGTTAAAGCTATATTATATCCTTTATCACTGGTACCTGTTTTCAGTCCATCTGTTCCTTTTAAATAAAGAGGTTCATGTTTTACTGATAAATTAGTATTTTTAAACGTATACCCTTTTTGAGTATCTTGATTCAGTTGCGTTATTTTTAATACCTCGGGATGCTTTGCAATTAAATAATGAGATAATATCGTCATATCTTTTGCTGTACTTTTAGGATAAATATCATTTTTATATGATTTCGGTGCATGTTGTCCAAGTAAATCATTAGCAGCACCTGCCGGATTCACGAAATATGTATGATTCATATGAAATGCTTTAGCTTGCTTATTCATTTTATCGGTGAATGTTGATATATTGCCACTCACTTGCTCTCCTAAAATCATAGCCGCTGAATTACTAGAAGGTAATGCGGCTTGCTTTAATAAATCATCAATTGTGTACGTTTGTCCTTGATTCAAAGGGACCGAAGTAAGATTTGGCATTTTAGATAATTGGTCATAGTTACTTGTAATCTTTACCTTATCATCTAATTTCAATTTTCCCTGTTGAACCGCTTCTAGTGTAAGATAAATCGTCATCATTTTAGATAACGAAGCAGGGTCAGCTTCTTTATTTCCTTGGAAATTATATAATATTTGTCCTTGTTGTGTGGTCAAGGTGACTCCATCAGGCTCATAATTAGAACTTACTGACACATTACTTTCTTTATTTGCAATCTCTACAGGGGTTTCAGCTGCATAGGACACAGATGATCCTAATAAGGCCACCATGCTAAGTGCCCCCATACTTTTTATTACTTTCAAAAACATTCTATTACCTACTTTTTATTTTTTTGTAATATTGCACAATATATTTTATAACAACTTTATAGATAAATTACAACTAAGTATGAATGATATCTGTCTTTAATAAATTAAAAAAAAGCATTGGATAGACTATGGCATACATTCTAATCCAATGCTTAACTTTATTTGAAATTATTGATACGATTTATCACCTTTAAAATACTGACGATCTTTTTCACTATATACCTTGCTCGGATCTAAAAATGGTTTTAATTTGTATTTAAAATCATATAAATTTAATCCATCAATCGCGACACGATCTTGATAGACACTATCGTCACCAATATCTGTAAAATTATTTGGCCCTACACCTGCTAAAAATTTAAATCCTTCATCATGAACAAGATATTGATATGCTTTAGATCCTCTATCTTGAGCTCCGTGTGGATAGATAAATAGATCTGTTTTTCCTATAATTGGCTCTACTTCTTTTTTCCAACATTTTGTATCACGAACAATTTGATTATATGAGCTATTTGCAAAATCAATATGTCCCCATGAATGACTTGCAAATGTCCAACCATCTCGTTTCAATGCTTTAACTACTTTTTTAGCATCTTCTTTACGTTTTTGATAATCTTTACTATCTAACTCATTTGTACGATAACCTAATACTCCATTATATCCCGTTAACCCAATCACACCTTTTTGGCCATTAAGTGAAAAGTCTGGATGATCTTTCACAAATTGATTCAATATAGGTACGATATCATTTGATTCACTTGTCGTTACGTTACCGTGTTTATCTTTAGTTTCAGAAACCACATGTTGATGTTTATCTAGAACTAAACGATCTGCATAACCGTGGCCTCTCATGTATTCATAATAATTCATATCATCAATCGATAAAATTAATGGTTTCTTATCTTTAGGTAATTTTAATTCTTTTCTAGTAACTGTCTTTCCTTTTAAATCATAGGCATCATGTGGGTCTATTAACATGTAATGGTGTTTATAAAGTTCATCTAATGAACGTTTAAACTCATCAGATGTAATCATCCAATCAAAATTTCCCTTAGCTTGATTTTTCTCTTGTGTAAAAGCTACTTTAGGTTCAGTAATGACTGGATGATAAAATACATGAGCTACCTCACCTTGATAGATTTGCCAATCTTTTTTATTCTGATTACTTTTTTTCGCATACATATTTGCGATGTTTTCTTCGTTCTCTTTAGTATTCTTCTTTGAAGGTGAAAAAGTTGAAAATTGACATGCACATAAAATAATAGACAGTAAAACGATTGAGATACTAAGTATGTATTTTTTTATCATGTATTTGCTCCTTTAAGTTATAAAAATCGAATGATACTCATTCATTATTATATATTATTTTTATAATATTAATGATAATATTTTATAACTTAACAACATTTTTATGATATTTTTACTTTGTCTCCATGTTTTATTATATTTTAAATGGAATGATGCTACTCAGATATCAAAATCCTCTTTTAAATCATTTAAAGTTGGCATACCACCTTGCGCACCAAATTCAGTTACTGAATGACTGGCAGCTACATTAGCAAAGGCAATTGCTTTAGCAAGAGAATAGCCTTTTTGTAATCCAACGGCTAACGCACCATTAAATGTGTCTCCAGCGCCTGTGGTATCTTTTACTTCTCGTTCTATACCTTTAATCTCAACTTGCTCTAGCCCATCATAAAATACAGCACCGAGAGCGCCTTGTGTCACAATTAATTTATCAGGATAACGTTCTAAAGCTTGATCGATGTCTCCTTCAAACATATTTTCACTCTCAGTTTCATTTGGTGTTAAATATGTTACTTGTTCCAATACATCATCTGAAATGTCTCTATATGGAGCTGGATTTAAAATAGAAGTAAGTTCATTTTCATAACAATAATGAACGGCATGCGTAACAACATCAGCTGGAATTTCTTGTTGTAGTAACACGATATCTCCTTTATTTGCTTTCGATAAAGCTGCTTCTACCAACGTGGCTGTAACTTTATTATTGGCTGAAGGTACAACGATAATACTATTGTCATTGTCGGCTAACGTAATATGAGCAGTACCTGAAGGTCCTTCTTCTTTCTTTACATACTCAACATTGACGTGATTATTTTTAAAATTTTTAAGGATTTGCTCACCTAATGTATCATTGCCAATACAGCCCACCATGTGAACATGGTCACCTAACCTTGCTGCTGCAACTGCTTGATTCGCACCTTTGCCACCTGGTGTAGTGAAAAATGTATTTCCTAATACTGTTTCTCCCTTACTTGGCACCTGATCAGTCGACACAACCAAATCCATCGACATACTTCCCACCACATAAATGTGTTTCATGTCATTCATCTCCTTTTTCTTTCTTATCTTTATCATATCTAAATTAGCATAAATAATAAAAAAAGAGCGAGACAACGAATCAAAAATGAATGCTGTCTCACTTCCATTAATATTTTCTAATGCTTAGCTTCATTTTGCTCTTTACCTGCAAACATAACAAGCCAAGTGGCAAAAATAAATGGTGCCGTAAAGATAGGAAGACCAATCGGTGTTAATGTTGTCGCTAATGCACCATGCATCACTACTGTTAACAGCAAACCAGTTATAACAGCGAGTAATGAATTGAATTTTGTTTTAAATATCGCACCTAATGCAATTCCTGTGAGGATAGAATTATATCCATATAGTCCATTAGTAATCGTTGGATAATCTCCTCCTAAAAAACTAATAAATATAATCGCTAGTACACTTGAAACCACCGCATATATGCCACCTTTGATTGACCCAATAAAAATACCAATAATAATTAAAAGACTACCAATGATTGATGTTACTAAGAAAATTTCACTAAAGTTTGTAATGATACCACTGATAAAATTCACATGTGAATGACTAATCTCCGGATGTTTAATTTTAGTAGGTAAAATATCAATAGTGACATGCATTTTTGAAAATTGAATACCCATCGCTAAAACTAACCATGTCATAAAAACAAATGGGAATGTTAACATCGGTATACCAAATGGTTTCAATATTTCTCGAATAGCTGCTCCAACTGGTAAAGTAAGAATGGTTGCTACAACGAGCACAATCCAATTAATTAAAGACGCTTCTAAGAATAACGCTAACCCGATGGCTGTTAATACTGAATTGTATCCAGCTAAACCATGATTAATTTCGTCCTCACTATAATTAAAGTAAGGCGCTAGAACAAGTGCAATGAGACTCCCTACTGTTGCACCTAATCCTACTTCCCAATTTGCTATAAATAGTCCAATAAGAATAAATAGCCCCGACCATGTATTATTCATAAAAACAACTTGAGCAATATTTTTTAAAAATATTTCTAAATACTTCATAAAATCACCTATATTTTTTTATAATAATTACCCCTATTATCTTTATCTTTAAACGCAATTATTATTTTTCTTCGAACACATAGGCTTGTATTGCTTTTGAAACTTGTTCGAAATCGTCAACATTAAGTGAAAGATAGAATTTGAGTTTAGGCTCTGTTCCTGAAGGACGTAATGCGACGAATCCTTCATCAAAGATTAATCGAATCACATTTGACTTTGGTAAAGATATCGACTCTGTAATACCATCATCTTTATTTATTCTCTCTTGGCTTTGATAATCTTCAATAGCTTTTACGCTTAACCCCCCAAGAGTATCTGGAACATGTTGACGAAGACGTTCCATCAATGTTGCAATCTTTTGTTGTCCTTTTTGACCTTCAAATACTTTAGATATAGGTTGATCTCGATAATATCCTACTTCCTCATATATATCCGTTAAGGCATCATGTAATGTTTTACCTTCATTTTTTAAAATAGAAGCATATTTAATGATTAACGGAACAACTTGAATCGCATCTTTATCTCTTACAAATTCACCAGCAAGGTAACCATAACTTTCTTCATAAGCGAAAATAAATGTTTCATCCTCACGTAATTCACGAATCGCCTTGGCAATGAATTTAAACCCTATTAAGACTTCCTTCACAGTGACCCCATGTTGTTTGGCAAAGCGTTTTCCTAATTCACCGCTAACAATTGATTGAATCATGACTGGATGTTTAGGAAGCGTGGTATGCTCAACTAAATACTTAATCATTAACGCACCAATATCACTACCATTAAAATAGTGAATATGACCTTCACTATCTCGTTCAACGAATCCCATTCGATCCACATCAGGGTCTGTCGCAATGACTAAATCTGCTTTAGATTGTTGGGCTTGTTTGATAGCTAAATCAAACGCTTCATGTTCTTCTGGATTAGCACTTTTTACAGAACTAAAATCAGAATCAATTCGACATTGTGAGTCAACAAGCTCAATGTTATTAAAATGAAGATGGCTTAGCACCTTCGGAATAATAGGTGTACCTGTACCATGTAAACTCGTATACACCACATTTAAGTTTGATGACGGTATGTCACCAATCAATTGACCAATTTCTGAAAGATAATATTTACCGATGTCTTTAGGTAAAGGTAGTATATTTTCTTTGATTAAAGTCTCATCTAATTCAATATCTAACGTAAGAGGATCATCTAATTGCTCAATATATTGAGCTACTTTAAGTGAAGCGACATCATCAAGTTGTGCACCATCAGTCCCATATACTTTAATACCATTGTAGTCTTTAGGATTATGACTTGCAGTAATCATAATACCTGCAGACGTTTGAAGATATCTCACTGCATAAGATAACTGTGGAGTCGTTTGATATGTATCCGATACGTATACTTTAATATGATGAGACGCTAAAATATGCGCGATAATGTCTGCAAATTCAGATGACAAATGACGAATATCATAATGGATGACAATTGAAGGTTCATTGATATGATCTTGTAAATAATGTGCGATACCTAATGCTAAACGTTGAATCGTATATCGATTTAAACGTCCAGGTCCTAGACCAAATTGACCACGAATGCCTGCCGTCCCAAATGATAGCGTTGTTTCAAAACCTTCTTGTTGAAATTCAGATGATTGTTGATCATAGAATGATGCCACAAGACTATCTACTTTATGTATTATCCAATTGTCTTTCATCCAATACTCCTCTCATACATAATGTATGTCATATTCTTTTCTTTAGTATAATCGATATCTATTTATGTTTCACATGATACTGATCTCTTTTAAAATTAAAATCCTATCTACAATAATACAATTCAAAAACACCCTCACTACGATAAGTAAGGGAGTTTTCAATTTTAATGTATAGCTATTTAAGATTGAAATTGATAGCTTTCATGTCCTTTAGCGAATCCTTCAACGGTATAAATCATTGATCCACCTTCTGAATTATTCTCAATATCATTGGTACATATTAACAATTGATTTGTACCTGGAATAAATTGTGGATGCGTAGAACGCAACATTTTTCCTTCTTCACGACCTGGCATCAAGATTTGACCAATAGGATATCCTCTTTTATTAAATACCAAGACACGACCTTGCCCATACATTGCAACATATAAGTTGTCATCACTATCGATACACACAGAGTCCGGTCCTTCATGACCAGTGAAATAATAAGGAATTGTTGCTCCAAATGGTGCAATAGTTACACCATCATCTTCTAATTGAATACGATGAAGGCGATTCGTCGTTGTTTCAGTTATCCACAGTATTTTTTCATCAGTACTGAGTGCAATACCATTTGCCACGGAAATATTTTGAATCACAGGTGTGACGGTTTTAAAATCTGGAGCAACATAATATACGCCACCTTTAGGGTTTGTTGAATATCCTCTAAAGTCTGTGAAATAGAACCCACCTTTACTGTCAAATACCATATCGTCAATGCAATAGTCTGTATTTAATTCTGAGATAATTTCTTCGAATTGTTCCCCATGTTCATCTGTGGCAAAAATACCACCTGTAGATTCAAAGTCACCTAAGTAGCATGTGAATAATCGTCCATCTTTATGAACTTTTACTGCGGCTGGATTTTGCTTTTCTGATTGAAACGCCACGGAAATCTCTTTACTTGGTAGATTGACTTTGAAAATCTTTCCACCAAATACTTCACATAAAAATAAGTTGTGTTCTTTATCAAAAATGAGACCTTCAAGTTGAAGTCCATCGTCTGAAATTTTTAACCATGGTTCAGCTATAACTGTTTGTAATTCACTTTCAGATACAATGGGTACCACACTTTTAGATTTTCCATTATATGTTAATTTTGGTAAGTCATGATTTGACATATGACATTAACCTCCTCATTCAATTAATCTATATATCTTATTATATACTTGACACATTCTAAAACTAACTATACTGCATGTAATCGTTTTCAAAAAGTGAAATGTATGCTTTATATAGTTCCATTGACTGATTTATGAGCGCAAATATTGAAAGAAGCTATATATTTGATAAAATACTATAATGTTGATTTTTATATAAATGATAATTTAGACGTGTTTACCATATAGATAAATTAATTTTTAAAGGAGAATCAGAAAATGGATTATAGAGTGTTATTGTATTACAAATATACAACAATTGATGACCCCGACACATTTGCTGCTGAACATTTAGCGTTTTGTAAAGAACATAACTTAAAAGGTAGAATTCTAGTATCTACAGAAGGTATCAATGGCACATTATCTGGTACAAAAGAAGATACAGATAAATATATTGAACATATGCATGCGGATGAACGCTTTAAAGATATGACATTTAAAATTGATGAAGCAGAAAGTCACGCGTTCAAAAAAATGCACGTACGTCCTAGAAAAGAAATTGTCGCATTAGGTTTAGAAGATGATGTAGATCCACGTGTGACAACTGGTAAATATTACTCACCTAGTGAGTTTAAAGCTGCATTAGAAGATGACGATACTGTTATTTTAGATGCACGTAATGATTATGAATTTGACTTAGGTCATTTCCGCGGTGCCATTCGCCCAGATATTACACGCTTCAGAGATTTACCAGATTGGATTCGTGAAAATAAAGAAAAATTAGATGGTAAAAACATTGTGACGTATTGTACGGGTGGTATCCGTTGTGAAAAATTCTCAGGCTGGCTTGTAAAAGAAGGCTTTGAAAATGTAGGACAATTACATGGTGGTATTGCTACGTATGGTAAAGACCCAGAAACAAAAGGTGAGTACTGGGATGGCAAAATGTACGTCTTCGATGAACGTATTAGTGTCGATGTTAACCATGTAGACAAAACAGTGATTGGTAAAGAACACTTTGATGGCACACCATGCGAACGTTATATTAACTGTGCAAATCCAGAATGCAATAAACAAATTTTAGTATCAGAAGAAAATGAAGCAAAATATCTTGGTGCATGTTCATATGACTGTGCCAAACATGAACGTAATCGCTACGTTGCAAAACACCATATTAGTGATGAGGAATGGAGTCGTCGTTTAGAAAACTTTAAAGATGTTCCTGAACATATTCACGCATAATGACATGTACCCTTTATAAGTATCAACCTACTTTTAAAGGGTACTTTTACATACCTACTGTGCTATAATAACTTAAATTGAAACTTACCTAAGGTGATTGTTATGAAGAAGCACAGTAAAGATTACTTCCATCTTTTTTATAGTCAGCTATTCGCAAATACTGGAGACGTGTTAACCGTTGTCGGCTTAATTTCGGTAGTATATAGTATGACCTCAAAAACGACTGCTGCTTCTATGATTCCAATTATTTTTACTTCCGGTCTCTTTGTTAGTAGCTTTATTTCAAATTATATTTATCAGTATTTTACTCAAAAACAAGTATTATGGATTTTCCAAGGGCTTAAACTTGTGAGTCTATCCATCATCGCAAGTCTACTTATGTTCGAACGATCTCCAATATTTATTTTTATTCTACTATTTATAAATGCTCTATTTGATGGATTTACTAATCCAATTAAGAACGCGATGATTCCTTTTATTGAAAAGAAAGAATACATAACGTCAGCGAACGCTTTAATGAATATGATGAGTAGTATGGTTCAATTGTCGACATGGGCATTAGGTGGATTTCTGATGAGTCTGATTGGTGCTAAATATTTATTTTTATTTGCGTTTGTACTAGAAATCCTATCCTACTTCTTTATTATTCAACTTTCAGAACGGCATATTTATAATAACGAAAAAGAAAATATATTAAATAGCTTTAAAACTGTATTACGTCATAACTATTCCAATAAACTGAGTTTATATCTAAATCTATCTATAATTTTCGAATCTGTCGCAACATCCATTTGGGTTGCTGCCATTATTCTTACGTATACGAGAACCTTTTTACATGTCGATGATTTTTGGTTCGGACTCATCAATGCTGCCTTCTTTAGTGGGACGATTATTGCTGGGTTATGGATGAATGATAAAGATCAATTTTTCACAAAAATAAGTTACCCTATTATTATTTACATCCCGCTAATATTAGCTTTTATTAATGTCAGCTTTGTCCTACATCAATCTGTGTTACTTGCTTTACTCATGTCATTATTAATGGGAATTTTCGAAGATTCGCGCTATATTTCTTTAAACTCAGTTGTACAACGGGAAGTACCAAAAGAGACCCTAACATCTACCTATATACTGAATAATTTGTTAAGTAGTGTATGTTTCTCACTTGGTACTTTAGGTATTTCACTTGTTGTAGATAATCAAGGAGTGATATGGGCCTATGTAATTAGTGGCGTTGCTTATGTGTTAACATTTGTTTTAGGTTTATTTTTTAAAACAGCGATTAAAAATTAATATACAAGGAGACGACGATATGTGTACAGGCATTACATTTCAAGCCAATAATGGAGATGTTATTTTTGGAAGAACGATGGATTACGATTATCCTTTAAACGGCTTTCCTGCAGTTCAACCTCGAGGATACTCCTTTAAATCGCATGTCGACTATAAAGGGGAAACGTTATATGCCTTTGCAGGTGCTGGTTCTGATATGGAGAGGTTTGTTTTTGGAGATGGCGTCAATGAACATGGACTTGCCATGTCCAATCAATACGATCGTGGATATGCGTCATATGCGACAGAAACTCGTGAAGGATATATTAATATTTCTCAAACAGAAGTGCTTGTTTGGGCGCTTGGCTATAACAAAACGATTGAAGAATTTATTGAAAATGCGGAACAAGTTAACGTTGTAGCCTATTCATATAGTGATATTAACGAAGTTCCTCCATTACATTATCATTTATCTGATGCGACAGGCAGAACTGTGGAAGTGACATTTGTTGATGGTCGCATCGTCGTCATTGATAATCCAATTGGCGTGCTCACAAATAACCCAGATTTAAATTGGCATTATGAAAATTTGAAACACTTTATGCATGTGACACCATATAACATTGACAATACATTTTCAAAACAATTGAACTTAGGGAATATGAATGGCACATTCGGTTTACCTGGAGGCTATACGTCTGGCGAACGTTTTGTTCGAGCTGCTTATCTTGTTCATCACTTATTACCAAATAGCGATGATCATCCTATCTTAGATGCATTTAGAATTTTAGACCATGTGAGTGTACCAAAAGGCGCTGTTCGCCCTTCAGACAATGGATTTTATTATACGTTATATCAAACTGTTTTTAATTTAACGACAAAAACACTCTATATTAAATATTATGACTCGAATACTATTACAGAATTACAACTCACCAATGACTTAATAAATAGTGACGATTTGGTAGTCTTTTCGAGAAAGAATAAAGGGTTATATACTGAAAAAGTGAATGACTAACATATTTTTAAATCTAATAAAGTACCTCTCTTACAATTTGATGTAAGAGAGGCTTATTATTTTTTTACTTTTATCATTCTTTATTTTATCTATAAACTAGTCCACCATCAGTTAAAATGGCTTGTCCAGTAATATAATCTGAATCTGATGATGCTAAGAATGATACTAAAGAAGCCACATCTTTTGGTTCTTGATAACGCCCTAATTTAATAGCTGATGAGAACTGTTCAAATGCTTCACCAGGTTTTAGATTACTATCTAATTTAACCATTTCAGCATCAATACGATCCCACATTTCAGTTTTAGCAACTCCAGGACAATAAGCATTCACCGTAATACCTTTTTCAGCTAATTCTTTCGCTGCAGTTTGAGTGAGAGAACGTACTGAATGTTTAGTAGCACAGTATGTACCTAATACCTCATAAGATTCATGTCCTGCAATACTGCATGCGTTAATGATTTTACCTTTACTATTTTGCTTAATAAACTGTTTTGCTGCCGCTTGAATTCCAAATAACGTTCCATATACATTTATATGGAATAATTTATCCAATTCATCTTCTGTAATATCTAAAATAGGTGATACCGCATCTACACCAGCATTATTTACAAATACATCAATTTGACCAAATTCTGCCACTGCAAATTGAACCAATTCTTCTTGCTCTTTTTTCTTAGAAACATCACTATGAAATGCTACCACGTTATATCCATTCTCTTTCAATTCTTGTTCTGTTTTTTCTAGAGCTTTTTGATTAATATCTTGAATCACAATATTAAATCCATCATTGGCTAAACGTTGAGCAATTCCTTTTCCTAATCCTGCTGCTGAACCTGTAATGACTGCTGTTTTTGTCATAATATCACTCCTTTTACATAATCATTTTACCCCTCTGGTTTAATTTTATTCTTAATTTTAAATTATTCACAAACTGTTCATATATCTTTTACGTTGCCTTATATCATTATTTGTTTAATGATGTAAATAAGTGTTTATACCTTACTTATTAAACTGTAAAAAATTAAAGGAGGAAGTTTTATGAATATTTTAGTAACGGCATTTGATCCGTTTGGTGGAGAAAACGTAAATCCTGCGTTAGAGGCTGTAAAACAATTAGATGAAACTATTGGTGAACATACGATTACAAAACTAGAAATCCCCACTGTTTTCCATGAATCAAAAGATGTCATTCAACACGCATTAGAACAACATCACTATGATGCCGTCTTATCTATCGGACAAGCAGGTGGACGTTTTAATATTACACCTGAACGTGTGGGCATTAATATTGATGACGCACGTATTGCTGACAATAAAGGAAATCAACCCATAGATGTAGCTATTCAACCAGATGGTGCACCTGCTTACTTTTCAAATCTTCCTGTTAAAGCCATGACAGAAGCAATTAAAAAAGCAGGTGTCCCAGCAAGTCTATCGAATACAGCAGGTACATTTGTTTGTAATCATGTGCTTTATCAATTAGGTTATCTATCAGATAAGTATTATCCTAACTTACAATTTGGCTTTATTCATGTCCCTTTTATTCCAGAACAAGTTACAGATAAACCTGACAAACCTTCAATGTCTTTAGATACGATTACAAAAGGACTTACAGCTTCAATCAATGCTATTTCAAAAAGCCCTGATGTTAAAGTAGCCTTAGGAGAAACACATTAGAAAACGAGATAACTATTTATATGTGAAACACAATTCTACAAATAAAATGATTTTATTTGTCTACAAAATATATAATTTTGTAGACTTTTTATTTTCAAAATAAATAGTAGCTTGTATCATTAATAATGATGAATTATTTCTATTGAAAGAGGTTTTAATTTTGAGAAAGCATCTACTTCTGTCATTAGCAACGTGTGCTTCCCTACTATTAACTGGATGCACACACAATCAATATCAACGTAAAGAAGTTAAAGTGTCTCTTGCTCGAGAATTCAATCCGAATCAGTTAGATGCACAAGCCTTTGAGGTCCCTATGCCTGTATATAGTGCGATATATCAACCTCTTGTAATCTACGGAAAAAATGGAAAAATTGAACCTGGTTTAGCTAAATCTTGGAAAGTATCCAATAACGGTAAAGATTATACATTTCGCTTAAAACACGGCATTCAATTCAATGATGGCTCAACATTTGATGCAAAGGCAGTCAAATTTTCAATTGAACGTGCGAAAGCGACGGATAAAACGAATCCTATGGAAACATTAGATAAACTGAAATCTGTCGATGTAAAAGACAATTATACAGTGGACATTCATTTAAAGGCACCATCAAATCAAGTATTAAATGAATTATCACAAATACGCCCGCTACGTATCATGAGCCCTCATGCAGTAAAAGATGGTAAAATAACCGGAAAATTTGAAAAAGCTATCGGTACTGGACCATTTAAAGTAGCAGATTCAACAAATGAGACTGTGACTTTTAAACCGAATCCTTATTATCACAATAGCCATCCGCTTGATTATGATTTAACATTCCAAACAATTGAAGATAGTGATTCGCGACATCTTGCAATGGAAAGTCATTCTATTGATATTACAGGGGGGTCACTAGGACATTTGACTCCTCAACAAATCAAGGAATCATACCGTAATCAAGATTTAAAGGTAAAACAATATCCGAGTACAGAAACTCAATTTATGGCATTTAATCCAGAGGTCTCATTACTTCAAAATAAAGAGATGCGCGAAGCGATTAGTAAAGCAATTAATACCCACCATCTCTCATCAAATAAACAGCTAAAAGGGTTGTTCCAAGATGGTGTAGAATTCGTTAATAATAAAAATCAACAAACTCATCATTATGATCCAGACCTAGCTATACATTTATTAAAGAAATTAGGCTATAAAAAAAATACTCATGGCTACTTTGAAAAACATGGACATGAATTGTCTTTAAAACTGGCACTACAAACGGATGAATTTCCCGAATGGAAAACGAAAGCAGAAATTATGCAACAGGATTTAAAACAGATAGGTATTCGTTTAGATATTAATATTTTAGATGCGCAAACGTATTATGAAACACTCACTATACGAAAAGATTATGATCTTATTTTCTATCGTTCTTATACTAATGCGCTCATGCCATATAACTTTTTAAATGCACGTTTCAAACAAGATGGAAATAAACCCGGGATGTTCGCAAACGATGTTCAGTTAACAAAAATGCTTAACCGTTTCTCAACTATTATTAACGAAGAAGACCAACAACGAGCATTTAACCACATCTTGCATCGCATCGATCAACAATATCTTGAAGTTCCAATTGCTTATCCAAATGAAGTCTTTGTTACAAGTCCTAAAATTAAGCACTTCGAATTCTCAGGACAAACGGATGCACCTATTAACTACGATAAACTGAAGGTATCTTATCATGAATAATATGATTAAACATTTACTTAAACTTATATTATATTTCATCATTATTTCATTTATCTTATTTGTGCTACTCGAACATACAACTGGAAATCCAGCGATTCAATATCTACATGAACATGGTGTGGCGCAAATTACAGACGAACGAATTAAAATGGCTCAAGATAAACTTGGATTAAGCCAAGCATTGCCTATTCGTTATTTACAATGGTTAGGACACGCATTTACAGGAAATTTAGGCACGAGCTTTAGTAACGGTGAGCCTGTCACTGCCCGCATTGCTAAAGCTATTGTCCCTACATTAAAGCTTATTTTTATCTCAGCCATGATCTTATTTCCACTCGCTTATATTATTGGCTATCTCTGTGGCAATCATCCTAAGAAAAAGTGGTCTATATTCACATTACATGCGTCTCAAGTGGTGACATCACTACCAGAATATTGGTTAGCCATTATTTTTATTTACTATTTCGGTGTGAAATGGCATCTTCTACCATTTGTAGGAAGCTATAGCTTTGAATACTTTATCCTGCCTATCACTATTTTAGTTTTAGTGGAAGGGAGTCATATGGTGTTACTGAGTAGTCATCTATTTGAACGTACACTCCGTAATGATGCATATCAACTTGCCTCGTTACGTCAATTTAAATTAAAAGATCGTATTTATGTACAAATGAAAGAAATTTTAGCACCATTACTTACAATTACGATTAATAATTTTATTCGTCTATTTAGTAGAGTGATTATTTTAGAAGTTATTTTTAGTATTTCAGGGTTAGGAAAATTACTCATCAATAGTATTAATCTTCGTGATTATCCGCTCGTTCTAGGTATTTTAATGATCATCATTACGATAATTATGATATTAAATTTCCTGGGTGATATTTTACTAGAAAAAAGTGATCCACGTTTAAATATGTCAAAAACATTGGGAGGACGAGTAACATATGAAGATTAAATATTTCATATGGTCTATTGCGATAATCATTTTAGCTTTACTTGCTTACATCCTATATGATAAGGCAAATCAAATTCATCAATCTCAAGCATTACGTCCTCCAAGTTTACATCATTTACTTGGTACGGATGATTTAGGTAGAGATTTTTTAATACGATTATTTGTAGGTAGCTTAATTACACTTGGTCTTACTGCATTCATCATGATAGGGACAATCGTGCTTGGACTTATCATTGGTCTCATTTCAGCTATAGTAGGTAAATGGTTAGATTCTATCATTATGGCACTTGCAGATATGTTAATCTCTTTACCAGCTATCATTATTGCTCTTGTCGTCCTTGGTTTTGTTAATAATTCTGTCGTAGGATTATGTCTTGCGCTCATTATCGGATGGCTCGGTCGCTATTTGCGGTATTTCAGAAATTTAGCACGTGACACAATGACACAACCATTCGTTAAATTTGCGCCACTTAGTGGGATGTCGAAGTTTCAAATTACAATACATCATATTATTCCACATCTAATTAGCGATATTATGGCACTTGTCACTGCAGATTTTGGTAAGTTAATGTTAAGTATTTCTGGTCTCGCCTTTATCGGTTTAGGAGTGAAACCACCTATTCCTGAATTAGGCGCCATTTTACATGACGGTAAAAGTTATTTCTATTCTGCACCATGGTTATTTATCTTTCCAGGTGTCTTATTAGGAGGGTTCGCACTCATATGTCAAATACTCAATCGTCGTCACACTCATTAGATACAGTGCTTTATACCCATAATGTATCTGTCTATCACAAGGATGACCCATTACTTAAGCAGATTAATTTAAAGATTGAAAAAGGAAGCTTTCACTGTTTAATTGGAGAAAGCGGAAGTGGTAAATCTTTACTTACACGTACTATCCTCAATATGAAAGAAGATGACCTAACATATCGGGGTGATATTCATATCGATTTAACACAAACTGATGCAATGTTCCAAGATGCGAATCGTAATTTTTTCCAAAATGTTCGCATCAAACGTCACTTTGATGCTTTGTTTGATTCTATGTCTTCTTCATTAACACGTGAACAGCAAAAAGTATTTGTATTACGTCAATTTAAACATCTTGGATTAGATCATCCTGAATCTATTTATCATCAATATCCATTTGAATTAAGTGGTGGAATGGCACAACGAGTTGCACTTGTCATGTCTATTGTGAGAGAAGCACAGTTTTTAATTGCAGATGAACCGACTAGCGCGCTGGATCAAAACAATCGTCAAAGTTTAATGGCCCTACTATATCATGTAGTGACAGAACATGATATGACGGTACTATTTGTTACTCATGATTTAAATTTAGCCTTAAACTATGCGACACATATCAGTGTCATGCTAAATGGAAATATTGTAGAAACAGGACGTGCTTCTGATATTTTACATGACCCTCAACATACTTACACGAAGCAATTGATTGAACTGGCTAATAGGAGACATCAATATGTTACAGATTAAACAGTTAAATAAAGCTTTTTCTAATAAACAGATATTTAAAAACTTTAATTATACATTGGATACACATGAGAATTTATTGATAAGTGGCGTAAGTGGAAGCGGGAAGTCTACCCTAGTTCAAATTATTGCTGGATTAGATTCAAACTATCAAGGTACACTCATCTATAATGATTTAGAACTTGGTCGTACTTCACGACATAAATGGATGAAACATATCCAATATGTTCCTCAATATAATTCGAGTACACTTGATCCAAATAAAACAGTTCATTGGATATTAAAACAGCCTTTAATTCATTTTCATTTTCCTAAGACTACATATGGGAACAGAATAAAAGAAGTCATGTCACAATGTAAGTTAGAAACACATTTACTTGATAAAAAAGTAAGTACCTTAAGTGGCGGTCAGTTCCAAAGACTATGGATAGCAAAAGCATTGCTTGTAGAACCAGATGTCTTGATTTTAGATGAAGCAACCGCGAATTTGGATGTCGTTAATGAAGATATCATCATACAAATGTTACGAGAATTTCAACATTTACAATTAATTATCATTACGCATGATTCATATTTATTGCAAGCTTTGCCTGGTAAACATTTAATGATTGATTAATTCAAAGTAGAGAATGGGACAACGAATTCATAATGAGTTTTGTCCCATTTTTATCATGAATATATTGAGTATGTTATAAAGTAAGTTGTATGTTGAAATCAGAGTATGTTATGTTCAAATTATAGTATACGTTTTTATAATTCAAATAAATATACTAGAGGTGATACAACCATGACTCAACAAAGTATTACAGAAACACGTATGCATTCAGATTCAAATCTTGACTCTCATCATCACAACAATAATGAACGCTATCCTAAAGGAAACCGCTTCTTGAATGTTCTTATTTTTATAGGATGGTTGTTACTTGCTCAAATTCCAGTTGTGCTTATTTTATTTATTACTAGCTTTTCTGCAAAAATAGATGTCACAAGTAGTACACTAGCAACACTATTATTTATAATACTAGCCGTTGTCGTTATTTGGTTAGTTAGACGTTATTATCAACGACATACATACGAGCCAATTAGAAAATTTAAACGCAAAGATATTATGATTAATATCGGATGGGCACTATTGCTTAGAGTTATTGTCATTGGAATGAGTTTTCTGATGATGGCACTAACAGGCCAAGCCCAGACAGAAAATGATAAAGCATTACTTGGTAACTTACAAGACGCGAAACCTTCTCCTGATCAACTTGCACAAGTTTTTCCTGTGATTGTATTTGCACTCACTCTTACATTTGTGGCTCCCTATTTAGAAGAATTAATTTATCGAGGTATCTTTAAAGAGACGCTATTTAAACGTAGTAGTTTCTGGTTCCCATTTATTTTATCTTCAATTATTTTCGCTTCCCAACATGGCATTTCAAATTGGGTTGCTGTCTTAATGTATATCATAATGGGAATGGTGTTCTATCTCGCTTATCATCGACGTCATAACGTCAGAGATAGTATGATGGTTCATATGATTCATAACGGAGTGACTGGCATTGTGATTATTGTGAGTTACTTTGTCGCATTGTTTAGCTAAAAAAGAATACCGTTTGAATTGAACTAGCAACTCTCTCGACAAAAAAGAATACCGTTTGAATTGAACTAGCAACTCTCTCGACAAACATACTAAGATTAGCTGTGAAGAAATCTATGACGATAGATTTCTTCACAGCTATTTTTTATAGTTGTAGAGAGAAGTAGACTGTACGCTCCTTTGGATTTTAAATCCGTATTAAAAACTAGTCAGCTTTACTCTCGCCTTTTGAAATTCGTTTGTAGTATGTTGGGCTCTTGAAGCCGTGTAGAGGAAAGTGAAATGAGAAAGGTTAAGTAAAGTTTCAGCTTCTCAAAACAATTAAGGAGGAATTACATGGATTATTTAGGTATTGATATTAGTAAAAGAACGAGCGTCATCGCACATTATTTTGAAGATAAATTCCAAAAGGAATTTACAATTCAGAATAATAAAAATGGTTATAATCAGTTACTCAAATACTTAAAAAAACTTAATCAACCTCAACTTATATTTGAATCTACCGGTGTGTATTCAAGAGGTATAGTTCAATTTTGTCAGGTTAACCATGTGAAGTATATTGAAATGAACCCATTAGAAGCGAAATTTAAAACAAATTCTCTAAGATCATGGAAAACGGATCACTCTGATGCTCATAAACTAGCACAACTAGGACTTACTTTAAAATCCACTGATAGTTTAAATACTAAAAATGAAATTTACTTTGAATTACGTGAACGTGTACGATTTCATCTTGAAATCGAAAAAAATCAAAGTCGTTTAAAAGTTCAGATTATCGAATTGCTCCATCAAACCTTTCCAGGGTTAGAGAAATTATTCAAAAATCGCTATTCAATGATTGCTCTCAATATTGCAGAAATATATTCACATCCTAGTTTTGTTCAACAACAAGATATAGATACTTTAATCTCAAATATTTTTAACTCTACAGAGAAAGGGTTATCTACTCGAAAAGCAGAAAATTATGCTGATAAATTATCTAAAATTGCACATGAAAGTTATCCAAGTGTTAAATCTTCTTCTTTTTTAGTAAGAAAACTTCAGTTATTAATTCGAAAGTTAAAAGATTCTATAGAACAGTTATCTCAATTAGATAAAGAAATGATTAATTTAGCACAAGAACTAAAGTGTTAC